>JAOASC010000042.1 GCA_025210295.1 Flavobacteriales bacterium
TAAAAAGAAACATTGGAATATTCCAATGTTTCTTTTTATTAAAGCGTAATTAATAAAAAAATTAAAGACTACTTACATAGCTCGTTAATCCTGTTTTACTAGCAACTGTATTAATTGCAGCATCAAGGTTGGTAATAGTAACATTGTTGAAGTTCGTTCCAATAGTTCCTAAAACACCATTAATTTCAGAGCTTGTCATACCTCCGTTACTTGCTCTATATCCATATTTCATACCTTCTAAGAAAGCAACTGCTTCAGAAAGCGCATGGTTTCTTGCAGTTGGGTTTGCAATGTTTGTTTTTGTAGACTTTAAATAGTTGATAGCTGTACCAGCGGCTAATTTTTCCATTTCTATGTTAATAATAGCTACTTGAGCATCTCTGGTTTCATAATCTTTATTTGAAATTGCAGCTCTACCTTTTCTAAAAGCTTCAGCTAGTTTAGTTTTAGATCCTAAAACAGCTTCTCTTTTATCGGCATATTTACCCCAGAAACGATCAGTTCCATTTGTAGGATAATCTATTTCAGAAGTGAAATAACCATAAGCTTCATCCCAGTGGTGTTCCATTTCTGTGTAGTACTTGCCATTAGCAGCATCAACAGCAGTAGCGTTATCATCTGAAGCAATGTTTGCAAGGTAATTCATTGTCATTTGGTTGGTAAATACAGCCCCCATTAATCCTTTTTCAATTAATTGCGTATACTCTTGTCCCTCAGCAGACATTAAGTAAGGTCCTTTTACTCCGTCATTTGGCCATACACCTGCTGTTCCTGGTGCTCCATTTTCTTGGTTGGCTACAGTTGTCGCACTTACCGTACCCAAAGCATCCATATAGCTTTCAAAAGCTGATTGAACACCAGCATCTCCGCTAGCTGTTTTACTCTTTAATTGTTTAGATGACCCCGTCATTCCTAAAGAATTAGCATCTGCCCATGTGTATCCATTGTTAGCGTACATATCTTTTAATGTCTGAGCACTTACAGCAGTTCCAGCAGTGTTAGCTGTCTTCATGTAAGTTGTCAGTTCACCTAACATTTCTAAGCGTTGTTGTTGTCCGTTGAAGCTAACGGTACTATTCCCATTGGCATCGTTGAACACATAAGTAGATGGAATATCATATGTTTCCTCTTCTGGTGTTGCATACTCACAAGACCCATCATCTTTTTTAGCTTCTTCGCTATAGTTTGTGGCGTTTGCATCTGTACATCCTTTCTTTTTACAACTTGTCGCTAACATTAGACTTCCTCCTAATGCAATTAGCATTACTTTTTTTATTTGCATTCTATTTTTATTTAGATTAAATTTAAATAAGGAGTGCAAATATAAAGTTGAAGTTGAAAATGAGCAATACCACTTTTATGGTATTTTGGTCACAGAAAAGTCTTACTGAAACAAAACTTTAGCATTACTACTAAAAAGTTTAATAGCAATTGCTAGTAATATAATTCCAAATACTTTTTCAAGCACTGCAATTCCACCTTCTCCTAATACGCGTTCAATACGTTTGGTCATAATCAAAACGATATATACTAGAATCATATTAATCAGTATCGCAAGAAAAATATTAAGTTGGTGGAATTCTGCTCGTAAAGAAATAATAGAGGTCATTGTTCCAGCACCGGCGATCAAAGGAAAGGCTAAGGGGACAATAGACGCTACCTTAGATTTTTTGTTTCCGTTTGGAGTTGTATGTTTAAATAATTCCACTCCCAAAACCATTTCTAATGCCATAAAGAAAAGCACAAAAGAACCTGCTACAGCAAACTCATTTGTACCAATACCAATTACTCCCAGAAGGCTTTCTCCAAGAAATAAAAAGGCAACCATGATTGAAAATGCAACAAGAGATGCTTTTAGTGGGCTAATTTCACCCGCATTTTTTTTAATTTTAATGATAATTGGAATAGACCCTACAATATCTATTACCGCAAAAAGAACCATTGATGCTACACCAATTTCTTTTGTACTAAAACCTAATTCAGAAAACATTAGTTGTTTTTTATAAACTGTTCTATTGTTATTGGAAAATTCTCTTTTTCGAGTTGGCTAATTTTTTTTTGAAGTGTTTCCAATGTTTCATCTTTTACAACATTACACTTTGCTTGAGCTATAATAGCCCCATCGTCATATTTATCATTGACAACATGAATCGTGATTCCCGTTTCTTTTTCTTTATGAAGCAAAACGGCATTGTGAACGTGGTGTCCATACATGCCTTTACCTCCATACTTTGGTAGTAAAGAAGGGTGAACATTTAAGATTTTATTTTCAAAATGATCTAAAATATTTTGGGGTACTTTCCAAAGGAAACCAGCTAATATTACATAGTCAATGTTGTTAGCTTTTAATAGTTCAAGAACATGGTCTGATTCAAAAAAATCATAACGATTAAAATGCTGTGATTGAATATTAGCATTTTGTGCATGATTTAATGCTCCAGCTGAAGCTTTATTCGATAATACTAAAGCAACTTCTATTGACTCAGAATTGTTAAAATGAGTAATAATGTTAAAGATGTTACTTCCTGTTCCTGAGGCAAATAGAGCTAGTTTTGTCTTCGTTGTTTTTGTAGAATTCATTACGCTTGGTTTCAAAATTGGGCGCAAAGGTAAGAATAGATTTAAGACTGAATGTTATTTCTTCGTTAACTATTTGTCTTTTTTATGTCAAGAGTTAAAATTTAAGCTCGTTTCCCCAGTTCAATTACTTCTAAGTCCTTAATGTCTCCATTGTCGAGTGTAAACCTTAACATTGTTCTGATTTTATGAAACCCATGAATTCCTGCTGCCCCAGGGTTCATATAGAGCATCTTTAATTTTTTATCGAGTTGAACTTTACAAATGTGAGAATGTCCACAAATAAATATTTTTGGAGGGTTTTTGTTTATTTCTTCTCTTAGTCTATAATCATAAGCGTATGGTTTTCCTCCTATATGAGTTATCCATACCGTTACACCTTCAAGTGTAAATCGATTGTGTTCTGGATATTCAGCCCTTACTATATGATTGTCAATGTTTCCATAAACTGCACGTACAGGAGCAATTTTCTTGAGTTGATCCATTACAGCAATATCTCCAATATCACCTGCATGCCAAATCTCATCACACTCCATAAAATATTTTATAAAGCGTGGGTCAAAGTGACTGTGCGTATCGGAAAGTAAGCCTATTCGTTTCAATGCAGCTAGAGATTAAATAAAGGTGTTGAATTATTTGTCGTCAAAAACTTCAATGGTTTTTTCCATAGTAATTAAATCGGTAAAGTGCCCTTTGAATCGAGTAGCTTTTACCATGTGGTTGTCTATCCAGTGGTAGTTTCCTCCTCTTGGTTTTCCAAATAGGCAGCCATGATATTTAAAGCCATGCTTTTTTAACCATTTTTCAGTGACTGCTCTGTGTGCTTCAGTACGCGATGTGAAAAAAGTAATGATGTGACCCTCGTCATACCATTTGTTTAATATTTCTAGAGCATCTGGGTATGGTTCACAGGTCTCCATTCGTTCAGGTTGTTCGTTGGGAACATCATCCGTAATGGTTCCATCAATATCGATAAGGTAGTTTTTTATTTCTTCTGCTAAAACAGGACTGGCTTTCTTTCCATCCTTATCTAATGCTTCTTTTAGTTCTTTGCTCATTGTACTGTAATATAAAAAATCCGCTAGTATCAATTTACTAGCGGATTCAAAAATAATAGATTCTAGTTTAAATTAAACTATTAATAGTAGATTAATCTTCTTACTTTGGCAATGTGCTTAGCTAAACGGATAACTTGTTTAGTGTATCCAAATTCATTATCGTACCAAGTATATAATGTTGTGCTTTTTCCATCTTCAGAAACGATTGTAGCATTACTGTCAAAAACAGACGGACAAGTGTTTCCGATAATATCATTACTTACCAATTCTTCATTAACCTGATAGTTGATTTGGTTAACCAAACGACCTGATAGCGCAGCTTCCTTAATTGTACTGTTAACTTCTTCTAGTGAAGTTTCCTTTTTTAAGTTTAGGTGCATAATTGCTAAAGATCCATTAGGTGTAGGTACACGAACGGCATTGGCAGTTAACTTTCCTAATAACGAAGGAACAACTTTTGTAACAGCTTTACCTGCACCAGTAGATGTGATAACCATATTGATGGCAGCAGAACGACCTCTACGTGGTTTCTTGTGCATATTGTCCAATAAGTTTTGGTCGTTGGTGTATGCATGAACTGTTTCGATATGTCCTTTTTCTATTTCAAAATTATCTTCAATAACTTTTAAAACAGGGCTTATAGCATTGGTTGTACATGAAGCAGCAGAGAAAATGTCGTGTTCTTCAATGTCAAATTCATCTTGGTTAATTCCGTAAACAATGTTAGGGATTTCCTTACCAGGAGCAGTTAATAATACTTTTGCTATTTCCTCATTTTCTAAATGTTGAGCTAAAGCATCTTTTGTATTAAATACTCCAGTACTATCAATTAATAAAGCATTATTGATTCCGTATTGTCCATAAGGCACAGATGTAGGAGACTTTGCTTCAATTAATTGGACTTTTTGCCCATTAATGATTAACGCTTTGTTTTCTAAATCTTCAATAACTGTCCCTTTAAAAGCTCCATGTACAGAATCGTTTCTTAATAAAGCAGCTCTTTTGATAATTTGCTCATCTGTTACTGTTCTTAAAACAATTGCTTTTAATAAAAGTTGTTGTCCTTTACCTGCTTGTTTAATTAGTTCCCTTACGACTAAACGTCCAATTCTTCCAAATCCATATAAAACAACATCTTTAGGTTCGAATGTATGTTTGTCTTGACCAATAAAGCTTTCTAATTTTTTCGATAAGAAATCATTGATCGAAGAGTAGCTAGATTTTTCAGCAACATACTCAGCGGTTAATTTTCCTAAATCGATTTTAGAAGGTGCTAAATCTACTTTAATCATTGCAGCAGCTACTTCAGCGGCAGTATGAACATCAATAGGAGTTTTTAAAACCTTATTGGCATAGTTTGAAAATAAATTAATGACTTCAGACAAGCTGATATCAACTAAATGATTTCTGAATAGTACTAATTCAACCCCTTTGTTGAACATTAAATTTCCTACTGAGTTTACTAAGTCTACAGCAGCTTGCTTTTGTTTTACATAATCATTTAAACCTTCTCGGTATCCTGATTTTGTTGCTAAGTTTTCCATTTAATTATGTGTTGTTTAAAAATAAAAAAATCGCCCCGAAAATTCAAGGCGATTCAATGTTTATTATCCTAAATATGCTTTTAATAATTTACTTCTAGAGGTGTGTCTAAGCCTGCGAATAGCTTTTTCCTTTATTTGACGAACACGTTCTCTTGTTAGGTCAAATTTAGCTCCAATTTCTTCAAGCGTTAGACCGTGTTGCATTCCTATACCAAAGAACAGTTGTATGACGTCTTTCTCTCTTTCTGTTAAAGTGGACAAAGAACGTTCAATTTCTCTTTGTAAAGATTCCATCATCAACTCTCTATCAGCATTAGGAGAGTCATTATTAACTAATACATCTAATAATGAATTGTCTTCTCCGTCTACGAAAGGAGCATCTACTGAGATGTGCCTTCCACTAACTTTCATCGTGTCTTTTACCTTGTCTTCTGGAAGGTCAAGAGCTTTTGCTAATTCATCAGCACTTGGAGGACGTTCGTACTCTTGTTCTAATCTAGAAAAAGCTTTGTTGATCTTGTTTAGTGAACCAACTTGGTTTAAAGGTAAACGTACAATTCTAGATTGTTCAGCTAAAGCTTGTAGAATAGACTGACGAATCCACCATACGGCGTAAGAGATGAATTTAAAACCTCTCGTTTCATCAAAACGTTGAGCAGCTTTGATTAATCCTAAATTTCCTTCATTAATTAAATCAGGTAATGTTAACCCTTGGTTTTGATATTGTTTTGATACAGAAACAACGAATCTTAAATTGGCTTTAGTTAATTTTTCTAATGCAGCTTGATCTCCTTGTTTTATTCTTTGAGCTAACTCTACTTCTTCTTCCGCAGTAATCAGATCCTCACGGCCAATTTCTTGTAAGTATTTATCTAGAGATTGGCTTTCTCTATTGGTAATAGATTTGGTTATTTTAAGTTGTCTCATAATCTACTTTATGTATTTTTAAAATTAACTTAATGTTGAGTTAAATTAATTTGGAGTGCAAAAATAAGCTAAAACAAAGTCCATGTCAAGTGTTTTTAGACTATATTTAGGTTATTGTTGAGCAATGTTCATTAAAATTGTTTAAAATCAGGTATTTATAGGTTAAGCGGTTTTATAATCCAAAACCAAAATAACCTTTCATTCCGTTTGGATAGATCCCTTCGACTAGTACCCCGCCTTTTTGATGGTTAAAAAATGCAACAACTTCTTCAGGCCTTTTGACAGGTTTTTGATCAAGGTGAGTAATGATGAACCCTTCAGTTATACCTGCGCTTCTTAATTTTCCTGGTTTAATGTTGGCAACTTTAACCCCATGTTTAATTTTCAAGTCTTTTAGCTCTCCAGCAGTGAGTCTTCTAAAAGAAGCTCCTAATGAAGCGTATTTGTTTTCTTCTTCTTTTTTGATAACATTTGTTTTTCCCTCTTTGTTTCTTAATTCAAGCGTGTAAACAGACTCCGTGTCATTTCTTCGAACGGTTAAGTTGACTTTGTCTCCAGGTCTAAATTTACCAATTTGTTCTTGCAATTGAGGTACATTGTTGACTTCAACGTTACCAACCTTTAGGATGATGTCATTTTCTTGAATCCCTGCTAGTTGTGCTGCTCCATCTTCAGCAATTCCATTAACCATTACTCCTTTTAGATCTTTTAGTCCCAATTCATCGACTAATTTTTGGTTTACGTTCTCGATGCTAACTCCAATAAAAGCACGTTGAACAATTCCATAAGTTAACAAGTCTTCTGTTACTTTTTTAGCGATATTAGAAGGAACTGCAAAAGAGTACCCTGTGTATGATCCCGTTTTTGAGGCAATGGCAGTGTTAATTCCCACAAGTTCTCCATTAGGATTGACTAAAGCACCTCCACTGTTTCCTGGGTTAACTGCTGCATCTGTCTGTATAAATGATTCGAGAGGAAAAACCTCTTCTCTTGAGTTTCCTCGAAGTAGGTTGATATTCCTTGCTTTAGCACTAACTATTCCCGCAGTAACAGTAGAGGTCAAATTAAATGGGTTTCCAACAGCTAAAACCCACTCTCCAACCTTTACATTGTCTGAATTAGCAAAAGTTGTAAATGGAAAATCTTTTTCTCCTTCAATTTTTATTAATGCTAAATCAGTGCTTGGATCTGTTCCAATGACTTTTGCAGTAAAAGTTCGTTCATCATTCATTGATACTTCAACCTTATCAGCATCTTCAATCACATGATTATTCGTGACAATGTATCCGTCTTTAGAGATAATAACTCCTGAACCTGTAGCAATCATAGGCCTTGATCCTCGACTTCCTCTAGGTCCCCAAAAGAAATCTAAATAAGGATCATTCGAATACGTTTGGTTATACTCAGTTTTAATATGTACAACTGAGTTCACTGTTTTTTCTGCGGCAAATGTAAAATCTTTGACGTCGTTTGGAATAAGGTTGTTGTAGCTTACTGGAGCCGCAGTAAAAGTAGTTGTAGGCTCTTTTTCCAAGTGCTCAGTAAGTTTCTTTTGAGGTGAGGTTTCAAAAATATTGGCTAACCCAAAACTAAAAACACCACCAATAATCCCTGCTCCTATAAATTTTATTGTATTATTCATAATTCGTTCTATTTTGAATCAAAATTATTATCGATGTAAAGATAACGGAGTCCAAGCTTTTTTGTTTCAACCCCCGCTGTTAAAAAAGGTTAATAAGTTTTAACAAACAAAATTCGAATTCGGAGGACGTTCCTTAATGATATAGTGATAATTTACAGTGTAAAACCTGATATATATCTTGTTTGTCTGAAGATATAATCAGTTCTTAATGATTAATTTTGCTGAGTTTAAAGAAGTTTTGAATCAGGCTTATGAGGTTGTTTTTTTATACTTTTAGTTTAGTGTTGTTGGTTTATTCTTGTGGAGAGAATAGGGGTGAAATAAAAGGAAATAAAGAACTCTCATTTTACTTGGGTGAATTGAAGAGGAATAATTCGGAGAATAATGATTCGTTAATGCTTGTTTCGGAGGAGCTTTTGAATCGTTTCCCTCAAGATAAAGCGGGTGTTTCAGTTAAATTGGGGAATCTATTCTATGCTAAGTCTAAGCTCTATTTAAGTCAATATTATTTTAAATATGCTGCTGATATCTATAAAGAGCAGGAGGAAGAGGAACTTTATGCAGAGCAACTGACTAATATTGGTGTACTAAACGAAGTTACAGGAGATTACACTGCTTCAATAGCATATTACTTCGAAGCATTATCCATTTTTAAACGGCTAAAACTGGAACTAAAAACATCTTATATCTATAATAATTTAGGGATTGTTTATCAACAGCTTAAAGAGAAAGATAAATCTCTAATGTACTATAAAAAAGGGCTGGAGGTTGTTTTAGATTTAGGAAGAAAAGATTTAAGTGCTTCTAAATACAATAATATAGCTTCTCTTTTCGAAGAGTTTGATGGTGAATTGGACTCTGCTTTAGTCTATTATCATAAGGCTTATAAAGCAGCTGTGTTGGATTCTAATTTCTTAACTATATCTGCTATTGAAGCAAACATTGCTAATGTTTATATTAGAATGGGAGAATTAGAAAAAGCAGACTCATTGCTGAGTAATGCTTTGCTAAAGAGTGAATTGAATCATAATAATAGAACGATTAATTTAATCAATCGTTTTAAAGCGGAATTGTTACTAAAAAAAGGGAACTACGTTGAAGCGGATGCTTTTGCTCAAAAAACGATTGCATTAGCTCAACAAGAATCGTATAAAGAAATTGAAATAGAAGGAATGCTAATCTTAATAGAGTCTTTGGTCAAACAAGGGGATTATGAGAAAGCATTTAATTTACTCATTCATAAAAATCAATTGGAATCTGAATTGGCAGGAGAAAAACAGAAAGAAAGAGTTGAGCAGCTAAATATAAGGTATGATGTACAGGAGAAAGATAATAAAATTCAAATGCTTGAACTGCGTAAAAAGATAATGGTTAGGAGGGGCTGGATTACTGCTTTTATCGTAGTTGCTTTGTTTATTATTTTGTCCATTTCTCTGTATGTTATCTATTTAAAAAACAAACATTCTGTTTTGTTAATTAAGCAAATGCAAAGAGATATTGCCGATTATATTCATCAATTACATCAAGCTGAAGAGGAATTGCAAGAAAATGAATTGTCTCAGAATGAATTGTTGTCCTTAAAAATCAAAAAATTTAACCTTACTGAAAGAGAGGAAGAAGTTTTAATTCTTATTTCTAAAGGATTAACAAATACTGAAATTGCGGCGGAAATGTTTGTCTCTATAAATACCATTAAAACTCATGTCAAAAATTTGTTTATAAAATTAGATGTGAGAAATCGAATTGAAGCTGCTAATAAAGCAAAAGCATTATAAAAAACGCTTAAATCCCTTGTTTTTACTCAATATCACCCTTTAGGGTGAAACAACTAAGCTTACCCAAAACTACCTTTATGACAGTTAAATATTAACAGACATAAAGATATTGAGATGAAAAAAAGTATAGGAATTTTAGTTGCTCTATTAGGGGTTTTTGGTTGTTATGGTAGTGAGATTATGTTGGGGAGTTTACCCCAAAACGTAAAAGATTCTACCTTAAAAAGATATGAAATCAAATCAGGTAGTGTTCAATATGAATCTATTATTGAGGGAAAAGTGTTTGGTGCTACGGTAAAAGGGGCAGGAACAGGGACGCTATATTTTAAAGATTGGGGGGCTGTTGAATTGGTTGAAGAGAAAGAGTCAAGAACGACGGTTACGAAGCTTTTTGGTAAAGCATCTTCTCAAGAGGAAACAATACACAACCTAAGCAAATTAGATCATGGTAAAGCATTCTATGTTGATTTTGAAAAAAAAGAAATCAGGTCTCAAAATGATTTCGCAATGGAGTCTATTCAATCTGTTGGTAATGGCGATGCTAATCAATTTGGAAAAGAGATGTTTACATCAATGGGGGGAGAAAAAATAGGAGAAGAAGATATTTTAGGGTTTAAGTGTGAGATCTGGTCGTTGATGGGGACTAAGCAATGGTTGTATAAAGGAGTGGTGTTGAAAATTGAGGCTTCTATAATGGGGGTGAAAACGACTAAGATAGCTGTTTCTGCGGAGTTTAATAAATCAATAGATGAGCACTACTTTGAGTTGCCAAACTTTAAAATCGTGGAGTCGAAATAAGTGAAGAAAAACGAATAACTAATATTAAAATTTTATGAAAAAAATAACTACATTTTTAAGTGTAGCATTTATAGGGGTATCTATGAATGCACAGATTGAGCCTACTGATACTGATGGGAATGGCTTTCGAAATGTTTCAACTTTAGAGCATCTAAGGTGGATTTCAGAGAATGGAAGCTCATGGTCTTCAAGTTTTGAACTAGATAATGATATCAATGCTTCAGCAACAAGTAGTTGGAGTTATTACAACGATGTTTTAGGCTTTAAACCTATAGGGTCGGGATTTTTAAGCAATTTTGATGGGGTTTTTGATGGTAGAGGTTACTCTATTTCAGGTCTATATGTCAATAGTCAGGTGCCAGGTACACAAGTAGGTTTGTTTTCTACAACAAATAATGCCACTATCCAAAATTTAAACCTGGAAAATTGTCATGTTGAATCAGATAATTTTAGTGCTGGTCTATTAGTTGGGAGAGCTCAAAATACAACAATCAATAACTGTTCTGTTAATGGAACCGTTAATGGAGGAGAAAAAGTAGGAGGGCTAGTGGGAAGTGCAATAGCAACTACAATTAACAATTGTTTGGCAACAGTAAATATCCCTAGCGTGAATAATTATGTTGGTGGTCTTGTTGGGGAATTAAAGTCTGGGTCTTTAGTGAGTAACTCTAATTCTTCTGGTGTAGTTGCTGGAAATGATGATGTAGGAGGGTTGGTTGGTTATTCAGGCAATAGTGCAATTGAAAATTCTTATACTTCGGTAAATGTTTCTAGCGATAAACAAGACGTTGGAGGTTTTATAGGTTATAATTACCAAACTTCAATAAGTGAGTCTTATAGTACAGGGTTGGTTACATTAACAGGGCAGTCGTCAACGAAGTCTGGAGGTTTTGTAGGGTATAACAATTTGGGTACAATTACTTTATGTTATTCATTAGGAACTGTGAGTAGTGAAGATACCGAAGTTGGAGGTTTTGTAGGGTATAATGAAGGGACAATAGCAAAAAGTTATGTGTTTGCCAATGTTATAGGTAAAGCTACAGTTGGAGGTTTTGTTGGCGAAAATGTAGGAACGGGAATAATTCAGAATTGTTATAGTAGAGGTGCTGTAACAGCGACTGGGGCTGGACATGTTTATTTAGGAGGTTTTGCAGGAAGTAATAACTTTCAGGGAGAGCTAGTCAATTGCTATGCTACTGGATACGTTTCTGCTCCCCACACCTCTTTTACAGATATAGGAGGTTTTGTAGGAGATAATAACACTTCAGCGCCTCAAAGTTATCGAGGAGTTGTTACAGATTGTTATTGGGATAATATGACTAGTGGAATGTCTGTTTCTGATGGAGCTACCGGAGAGTCAACCTCAAACATGAAACAACAATCAACCTATACGAACTGGGACTTTAATAGTGTATGGACGATAAATGAAAGTTTTAATAATGGTTATCCATATTTAAATTTATACACTGTTGGTATAAAGCAAAATGAGTTGGCAGCCTTTAATGTCTACCCTAATCCAGTTAAAGATAGACTTGTTGTTGATGCTGAAACAGATGTCTATAAAATTTCTATTGTTGATTTAAGAGGGAGCGTAGTACTTCAAAATATTGACGTAAATGTGTCGTATATCGATGTTTCGAATTTAATACCAGGAGTTTATTTAGTTCAAATTAATGATCAACAATTAACAAAGAAAATAATTAAACAATAAAAAATAAGAATTATGAAAACAATATTAAAATTGGTTATAGTATTAAGTGGAGTGTTTTTTTATACTAAGCTTGTTGCACAAACTCCAGAGGGAATCAACTATCAAGCAGTTCTAAGGGATGTTTCTGGGAGCCTGATGGTCAATCAAAATGTTGATGTTATTTTTAGTGTCAGCCAATCTTCTGTAGGGGGGACAGTAGTATATCGTGAGACTCAAGCATTAGTAACTAACGCTTATGGTGGATTTTCAGCGGTTATTGGCCATGGTGTAGCAACAAGTGGCATTTTTGCATCTATTGATTGGTCTGTTGATGAATACTTTTTAACTGTGAACGTTGACGGTAATGATGTGGGGTCATCTCAATTGATGAGCGTACCTTATGCTCTACATGCTAAAACAGCGGAGCAGGTAAAAAATTCAATTTGGAAAACGAAGAATTCGAATGGAGATTACTATACGATGGGAAAATCGGTAGTTATAGGTGATTCTAGTGCACATGCTCAAGTGTTTACAGTTAGGACGGAGAGACTTTCTGCGGGAGAAATGATGGATTTTAGGGTGGATACTATGTTTGTAGGAAACGATATTCTGAATTTGGAAACAGGAGTAGAGACCCCTAATAACTCACAATTTATAGAGTGTAATAAAGGAGGGCTTAAGTTTTCTGTTAATACAGATGGTTCGGTTTATTCAAAAAAGCAAATAAAAACAGATAGCTCCCTTATTGTAAATGATGAAGTAAATAGATCGAATACCGGGAGTGCTAACTTAATTCCTATTGCTTATGGGAATGTTGATGATAGTGGGACAATTAATTCTGGAACGGGCAACTTTAGTGTAACAAAAAATAGTATAGGTAACTACAGTATCAGTATTGTAGGAGAAAGTTTCTTTTACCCTAATTACTCTGTTTCTCTATCAATTGTCTCGAGTGTAGCAGGTTTTATTAGTGTGAGTAGTAGTGGTGGAAATATGATTGTTTTGACAAAAGATATTTCAGGAGCTGCTGCAGATAAGAATTTTTCATTCATTGTTTATAAAAACTAAATATGAAAGAGCTATTATTCTGTTTTATGGCTTTGGGAGCTTTAGTCATAAAAGCGCAATATGTCGAGCGATATGCGATAGGTAATGCAGGAAGTACAATTGAAGGACGAGGAGTGATCCTTTCATCAACCGTTGGGGAGTCACTTGTTGAAGCCCATTCTACAGGGAGCTTTATTTTACTTCAAGGTTACCAACAAGCCGAGGCAACTTTCTCATCTGTTAATAATAGGGAGGTTAATGTCGATTTTCGATTATATCCTAATCCAACAAAAGCTGTTGCAAAGTTGGAGCTCAATTCGAAGAATGAAAGGATCGATGGTCTTGTTTCAGTTTATGCGCTTAATGGTCAACTTATATCTTCGGAGAATATTAATTGTTATGGAAGTTGTACTGCTAAATTGGATTTAACCCAGTTGAAATCTGGAGGGTATATTGTTAAAATCTTGAATGCTAATTTTGAGGTTGTAGCATCTATTCCATTAATTAAAGAGTAGGTTTTATTTTGATAAAAAAAGGAAGGAAGAATATTTTTTTTTCTTCCTTTTTTTAGGATTAGTTGTTTAGTGTTGATTAATTTTTCAAAAGACGATAGAATAATCTAAAGTAAGACTATCTTTGTAGGCTCTTGAAAACAAAGACGAATATATTAAACAAAATAAACGAGCCTAAAGATCTAAAACCTTTGTCTGTTGCTGAATGCGTTGATGTTTGTGCAGAGATTAGGGCGTTAATTATAGAGCAGTTGTCCCAAACACCAGGCCACTTCAGCGCTAGCTTAGGTGTTGTGGAGCTAACAGTGGCAATACATCAAATTTTTGATACGCCAAACGATCAATTAGTCTGGGATGTTGGTCATCAGGCTTATGCACACAAAATGTTAACGGGAAGGAAAGATGCTTTTGCTTCATTGAGAATGTATAAAGGACTTTCAGGTTTTCCTAAACGATCAGAAAGTCATTTTGATGATTTTGGAACGGGACATTCCTCGACTTCAATAAGTGCTGTTTTGGGCATGGCAATAGCCTCTAAGTTAGATGGACAATTAGATCGTCAACATATAGCCGTAATTGGAGATGGAGCACTAACAGCAGGTATGGCTTATGAGGCTTTGAATAATGCTGTTGAGACAGGGGCGAATGTGTTGATTATTGTCAATGATAACCAACAATCTATTGATGAAAATGTAGGAGCTTTAGAGAAGCACTTGAAAGGGATTGATGAAAAGGGGAATGTTTTTACCAACTTAGGAATAAGTTATTTTGGTCAGGTTGATGGAAATGATTATTCCGCGATTCATGAGGCTTTATTAGCTCAAAAAGCACATACAGGAGTAAGGGTTTTACATTGTAAAACAGTGAAAGGAAAAGGTTATGCTCCAGCTGAAGAGGGAGATCCAGCTACTTGGCATGCACCAGGAAAATTTCATCCAGAAACAGGGGAGCGCTTTAAAGGTGAAACAACTAAAGCAAAGAAATATCAAGATGTTTTTGGGGAAGAATTGGTTAAGCTAGGAAAGTTAAATAAGGATATTGTTGCAATAACACCTGCGATGACCAGTGGTTCTTCTTTGCATTTTTTTAAAAAGCAGTTTCCTGAACGTTTTTTTGACGTCGGTATAGCAGAGCAACACGCAGTTACTTTTGCAGCAGGGTTAGCTGCTAATGGAAAGGTCCCGTTTTGTGTCATTTATTCTACATTTCTTCAACGAGCTTACGATCAATTAATTCACGATGTTGCCATTCAGAATTTGCCGGTTATTTTTTGCGTAGACCGTGCAGGTTTGGTTGGTGAAGATGGAACAACACACCATGGGGTGTTAGATATTTCTTTTTTAAGGAGTGTTCCCAATTTAGTTATTCTTTCTCCAAGAGATCAGCAAGAGCTAATTAACGCATTGCATTGGGCTGTTGAGCATGCCCAACAACCTATTGTCATTCGTTACCCGAGAGGAAAAGGGGAGTTAGAAGTTTTACAAGAGCCCCAACCTTTAATAAAAGGAAAGGGAGAACAATTGGTAAAAGGGAAAGGTGTTGCTGTAATTTCTGTAGGAAAAATGGCGCAGGAAGTTTCAAAAGCAATAGCAATGCTAAACGAGGGGGCTGTCTACCCATCACATTATGATGCTCGATTTATTAAACCTATAGATACTCTATTGTTAAAGCATATTTCAGAAAACTATCAAGCATTAGTTGTGGTAGAAGATGGTGTTTTAGCGGGAGGAATGGGGAGTGCAATTATAGAGTATTTAAGTACTATTAATTCAAAATTGATGGTAAAGCGTTTAGGGATTTCAGATGTTTTTGTTGACCATGGTAGTGTGTCAGATCTCTACCAGGAGGTGGGAATTGATGCAGCTTCAATACATCAGACGATTGTTGAACTCTATTCTTGAGGCTTGTGTGTAGGGTTTTCTAAATATTTATATCGAACTCTAGCAGATACTAGCGTTAAAATCCTTACTTTTGCGTGTAAATTAATTTTTATATGATTTACTCAATGACAGGTTACGGTAAGGCAGAAAGCAATATCGGAACAAAAAAAGTAACTGTTGAAATAAAATCTGTAAACAGTAAAACTTTTGACTGTAACCTCAGAACGCCTAGTTTTTTCAGAGAAAAAGAAATGGAAATACGTTCTTTGTTGGCTAAGGAATTAATCAGAGGGAAAATAGAAGTCAATGTAAATTATACAACGCTCGAAACCGAACAAAAACACTTTGTAAACAAAGGACTTGTACAGCGTTATTATCAAGACTTATTAGAAGTTGTTAATGAAGCAGAGTTGAGCAATAAAGACAAAATAGATTTTTTATCTATTGTGATGAAGATGCCAGAAGTAATGCGTTCAGAGAAAGAGGCATTATCAAAAGAAAATGCGCAAAGCTATATTGAATTAGTCTCAAGTGCAATTGAGCAATTTCTTGCATTTAGAAAAGAAGAGGGAGTTTCTCTACAAAATGATATCTTTTCAAATATTCACAAAATAACAGAGTTGTTGACTAAAGTCGAGCCTTACGAACAGGAGCGAATAGAAATTGTGAAAGAGCGTATTAAAAAGAATTTGGAGGCCCTTGTTGATAAACCAAATATCGATGAAAATAGATACCACCAAGAGTTGATTTATTATATTGAAAAATTAGATATCTCAGAGGAAAAAGTTCGTTTAAAAGCTCACTGTGAGCATTTTCTAAAAACGGCAAATGGAGAGGAGCTAGGTAAAGGGAAAAAATTAGGGTTTATTACTCAAGAAATAGGAAGAGAGATTAATACTTTAGGTTCTAAAGCTAACCACGCAGAAATGCAAAAAATTGTGGTTTTAATGAAAGATGCTTTAGAAAAAATTAAAGAACAAATTTTAAACGTTTTGTAAATAATGGAGAGTTTAAATCACAAAGCGGTAATATTTTCTGCTCCTTCTGGGGCGGGCAAAACAACTATCGTTCATCATTTGTTAAAAACGTTTGAAGCGTTAGAGTTTTCAATATCAGCATGCAGTCGTCCTCGAAGACATAATGAAAGAAAAGGTAAAGATTACCATTTTTTGTCTATTGAAGACTTTAAAGCTAAAATTGCAAATGATGAGTTTGTAGAATGGGAAGAGGTATACAAGGATAATTTTTATGGAACGTTAAAGTCGGAAGTAGAACGTATTTGGTCAGAAGGCAAGACGGTTATTTTTGATGTAGACGTAGTAGGAGGACTTAATTTGAAAAAGTATTTTGGAGATAATGCACTAGCCATTTTTGTAAAACCTCCCTCAATTGCTCATCTAGAAAAAAGATTGCGAACTAGAGAAACGGAAACAGAAGCTTCTATTGCAAGAAGAATAGGTAAAGCTGAACAAGAATTGAAGACCGCTCATAGTTTTGATTACGTATTGTTGAACGATAACTTAGAAGTTGCATTTGCTGAGGCTGAAAAAGTTTTGACATCCTTTCTAGAAAAATAAAATATGGCAGATTCTTTTGCGATAGACGTTAATCAATTGCTTTGGGGAGAAAATAAAATGTTTTCAAAGAGAATAGGCCTTTATTTCGGAACGTTTAACCCCATACATGTTGGGCATTTAATTATTGCGAATCACATCGTTAATAATACGCCTTTGGATGAGGTCTGGTTTGTTGTTTCACCACATAATCCTCATAAAAAGAAAGCAAGTCTGTTGGCCGATTATCATCGGTTGAATTTGGTAAAAGAAGCAATAGATGATAACGAAAATTTTAGAGCGTCTGATATAGAGTTTAAGTTGCCACAGCCATCATATACAGCTACAACATTGGCTTATTTACACGAAAAATACCCCAACAAAGAATTTACCTTGATTATGGGGGGGGATAATTTACGTTCGCTGCATAAATGGAAAAATTTTGAAACAATTATCGAGAATCATAAAATCATTGTTTATCCTAGAAATAAAACGGTACAAGAGGAAAGTTTATTACCACCACAAGTTAAAAGTGCTCAAATAGCAGTGTTACAAGATGTGCCTTTTATGGATATTTCGGCTAGTTTTATTCGGCAGTCGATAAAAAAAGGGAAAGATGTTCGTTATTTACTTCCTGAGCCCGTTTTAAAGTATATCGATGAAATGAATTTCTATAAAGGTTAAAGCCAAATGCTTGGTAGCGGAAATTAGAGGTAAAATCTACAAGAACATCAATTCTTTCTAATATTTCTTTATATTCGTATTCTATGTTTAAAAATCTAACTAAGTTTCAAAAGCGAATAATGCTATTTTTAACATTAGCATTTGTTGTGAGTTTTATACTAATTGGAGTGCTGCTTGCAGCCTTAAAAATTATGGAGTTTAGGTTGAATGGTATTGGAAATACTATGGAAGAAATGGCCGTTCAACATATTATTACCGATGTAGAAGTAAATGAAGATATTCCTTTGAATTCAGCCATATCTGTTACAGATGATTTGACAGTAAATATTGATATGTTTATCTCGACAGAGATTCCATTTACAGCCATGATACCTGTTTCAGAGGAAATGATGGTTCCAATTCGAATGGGGGTAAAAGATTATATCGCTTTAGATACTTTAATTTGGGTAAAAGATCAAATTACTATTTTGGTAGATGATACGATTCCATTGGATCAAAAAATGAAAATGACGATTTTTGGAAAAGATAAAGGACCGTCAGTTCCTATTAAATCTAAAATTCCACTCAACCAAAGTTTATTGGTCGATTTTGAAGAGCCTTTACCTGTAAAAAGTACAATTCCTATCGATATGTTGATTGTAGATACTTTGCCTATTGGTATAGAGATGAGTATTCCTGTTGATGTAATGGTTCCTGTTAGGATTCCTATTAAACAAACCGCTAAAATTAGTTTTAATGGGCCTATGCCTGTTGATGCGATGATTCCTATTTCAATGAAAATACCTGTAGATATTCCTTTGGAAGAAACTTCGTTAGCAAAGTATTTTAGGAAGTTAGCAGAAGGGTTGAAAGGGTTGACAAGTACAGATTTACAAGATGTAATGGAAGAGGAAGAGAGTGAGGGTTAATACCCATATTTTCCTTTCCAAACCCAGTTTAAGTATTTTTTTAAGTCTTGTTCTCTTTTGTTGGCACTAGGTGTATAGAGTTTTGTGTTGGCTATTGTGTCTGGTAAAAACTCTTGAGTATGAAGTGTGGATGTGTTTTCGTGAGAATACTGGTAGTTTTCCCCATATCCAATGTCTTTCATTAATTTTGTTGGTGCATTTCTTAAATGAAGTGGTACAGGCAAATCTCCAGTGCTTTTTACCAATTGTTGTGCATTGTTAATGGCCATGTAGGAGGCATTACTCTTTGGTGAGCTTGCCAAGTATATAATGCATTGCGAAAGAATAATACGGCTTTCAGGCCATCCTATTTTGCTAACGGCGTCAAAGCAAGTATTGGCCATTACTAGAGCTGTTGGGTTAGCATTTCCAATGTCTTCAGAAGCAAGTATTAATAAGCGTCTAGCAATAAATTTAGGCTCTTCGCCCCCCTCAATCATTCTTGCCATCCAGTATAGAGCAGCATTGGGGTCGCTACCTCTAATAGATTTGATCATGGCAGAAACAATGTCGTAATGCTGCTCGCCATTTTTATCATAATTGGTCAAACTTTGTTGTACATTCTCAAGTACAAATTGATTGGTGATTTTTCTATTGTGAACAGGAAGTGCGTTGATAGCAATCTCTAGACTATTGAGTAATTTTCTGGCATCTCCCCCAGAGATTCTCAGAAGAGCTTCAGTTTCGACAAGTTCAACCCGTTCTTTTTTTAGCAAAGAATCTTCAGTTAAAGCTTTGTTTAATAAGGCTTCAAGGTCTTCTTTTGAATGGTGTTCAAGAATGTAGGTTTGACACCTCGATAGAAGGGCAGATATTACTTCAAAAGAGGGGTTCTCAGTTGTTGCGCCAATCAACGTAATGATTCCTTTTTCAACTGCATTTAAAAGAGAATCCTGCTGTGATTTACTAAAGCGATGGATCTCATCAATGAACAAGACGGCACTTTGTCCACCAAACATCCCTTGGCTTTGCACTTTGTTAATGACCTCTCTGATATCTTTTACACCACTGTTGATGGCAGAAAGTGTATAAAAAGGTCGGTCTAAGGTTTCTGAAATGATTTGAGCTAAAGTTGTTTTCCCTACACCAGGAGGACCCCAGAATAACATCGATGGAAGGCTCCCACTTTCTATAGCGTTTCTTAAAGGCTTATTGTTTCCTACTAAGTGTTGTTGTCCAAAATAATCATCCAATGATTTCGGACGCATACGTTCTGCTAATGGTATGTGGTTAGATGAATGAATAGCTCAATGTTTTTTTTCAAAAATAGAGGTAATAAATTGAAAAAACTATAAAAAAAATAACGAGTTTTACTTGCCCTAGTATAACTACATATAAATTATTACATTTGCAGTCATTATGAGAACAGTTACAAAGATAGATCATCCGAAACTGGATGTAAGCATCTTTTTAAGAGAAAATAAGTACATTGTTAAGATCGTCCTCGATCAGTATGAGCAAGTTTATCGACTTAGTCAAGCTGATGTTATGGGGATGGATGATATGGAAAAACTAGTTTCTAAGGAGTTTTTAGATAAAGTATACATGCGATTTGTAGAAATGAGTAAAGATTTTGCAGAGGCGTTCAGAAATATAAACCTTGGGTAATTTAATATGAATACAAAGACACTAACGATAACAAATGTCGTTTTAATTATAGCTGTAATTATTTTGTTTGTAATGCAGTTAGCAGGAGGAAAAAATGTTCAAGAAAAAGAGCTTGAAGTAAAAAATCCATTAGCAACCGATAGCCTTGAGGTTAAAGAAGATGTTGAGGTTGTGAAAAAGTTTAATGTAGCATTTGTAAACAGTGATACTGTTACGACTTATTATGAGTTTTCTAGGGAAATGACTGCGAAATTGCAAGAGAAACAAACCTCAGCAGAGCGTAAGTTGAAAGGGTTGTATTCCAAATATGAGAAGCAAAGAAAATCATTTGAAGAGCAAGCTCCAATTATGGGACAACAAGAGTTACAACGAAAAGCTCAGGAGATAGGTTTGTTGGAGCAGAGTATTCTACAAAAAGAGCAAGAGTTATCAGCGTCTTTGGCAAAGAAAGAAGCAGAGGTGATGTCTGATTATGTTTATGAAACCGATCGTTTTATGCAAGTTATCGGAAAAGAATTGGGCTATGACTATGTCCTAAGTTACAGAGTTGGCGGTCCTATGCTATATGCTAATCCAGAGTTAGATATTACTGATAAGGTAATAGAGCTGCTGAATCAAGAATACAAAAAAAGTAAAGCAACTGAGCAACCATCTGTAGAAAAATAGATTATACTAGGATAATGGAGTTTACAGCAGAACAAATAGCAGGATTATTAGGGGGAGAAGTAGAGGGAGATCAAAATGCCAAAGTTAATGGAATGGCTAAAATAGAAGAAGGTAAGGCAGGAACCATTACTTTCTTAGCAAATCCCAAATACGAAGATTTTATCTATACTACTAAAGCAACAATAGCTTTAGTGAATAAAAGTTTTGAACCCGTAAAAACATTGCCTCAAGGGTTGACTTTGATAAGAGTCGAAGATGCTTATCAAGCTTTATCTACATTGTTGGGATATTATGATCAAATGAATCAACAGAAGTCAGGTGTTGAACAACCATCATATATTAGCGAAACGGTAACAATGGGAGAGGGATGTTATGTTGGAGCATTTGCTTATATTGGAGAGAATGTAGTATTAGGTAATCATGTAAAAGTATACCCTCATGCTTATATTGGAGATGGAACAACAATAGGAGATGACTCGGTTATTTATTCTGGAGCAAAAGTATACCATAACTGTGTGATTGGTAAAGCTTGTACTTTACATTCAGGGGTGATATTAGGCTCTGATGGATTTGGGTTTGCTCCAAGTGCTGCTAATAATTACCAAAAAGTACCCCAGATAGGAAATGTTATACTCGAAGACTATGTAGAAATAGGTTCTAATTCTACCATAGATAGAGCAACAATGGGAAGCACTATTATCAAAAAAGGAGTAAAATTAGATAACTTGATACAAGTCGCTCATAATGTAGAGATTGGAGAAAATACAGTGATTGCGGCACAAACTGGAATAGCAGGTTCAGCGAAGCTAGGGAAAAATATGATGATTGGAGGTCAGGTTGGAATAGTAGGGCATATTCAAATCGCAGATGAGGTTAAAATTGCCGCTCAATCAGGAATAGGACAAAGTATTGTTAAAAAAGGAGAGATTGTACAAGGTTCTCCAGCTTTTTCTATAGGTGATTATAAAAGGAGTTATGTCCTCTTTAGAGGATTGCCAAAGTTAAGAGCACAAATTATTGAGTTAGAAAACAAAATACAAGACGAAGAATAATACATTACCATATATGTACACTAAACAACACACACTTAAATCATCAATTACATATAGTAGCGTAGGATTGCATACTGGCGCAAAAGTAAATGTAGTAATTGAACCAGCTCCAATTAATCATGGATATAAGTTTCAAAGAGTTGACGTAGAGGGACAGCCTATTATTCCAGCAGATGCTGATTTGGTTGTTGATACACAAAGAGGAACTACCCTTGAAAAAAATGGGGTAAGAATCCATACTACAGAACATTTATTGGCCGCTTTATATGGAATGCAAGTCGATAATGCTTTAATCAAGATTGATGGTCCAGAAATGCCTATAATGGATGGAAGCTCTCAGGCTTTTGTTGATGGTATTGTTCAAGTTGGATTAGAAGAACAAGATGCCGATAGAGATTTCTTTGAGTTTAAAGAAAATCAACCATTTGAAGATTTGGAAAAAGGGGTTGAAATGTTGGCAATACCATACGATGACTTCCGCTTAACGGTTATGGTTGATTATAACTCGCCAGTCTTAGGAACTCAACACGCTTCAATGTATGAGATTTCTGAGTTTAAAGATAATATTGCTCCTTGTAGAACTTTTGTTTTCTTAAGAGAGTTGGAAACACTAGCGCGTGCAGGTTTAATTAAAGGAGGGGATATTGATAATGCAATCGTCCTTGTCGAAAGAGAAAATGTTCCACAATCAGAGTTAGATGAATTAGCTAAGTTACTTGGAAAAGAAGATTTGGATATTAAAATAAAAGGGAATACACTCAATAATATTGAACTTAAATTTTTGAATGAACCAGCTCGTCATAAGCTGTTAGATATTATGGGAGATTTGGCGTTAGTAGGAAAACCTATTAAAGGTCATATTTTAGCAGCAAGACCTGGGCATTCAGGAAATGTTTCGCTAGCTAAAATTATTAAAGGAATTATCAAAAAACAGGCAAAACAGCCAAGAGAATTTGATTTAGCTAAAACACCAATCTATAATATCAATGACATCGAAAAGATGTTGCCACATCGTTATCCGTTTTTATTAGTGGATAAGATTATGGAAATGGATGAAAATAGAATTGTAGGGGTTAAGAATATTACCATGAATGAACCTCAATTTACTGGGCATTTTCCTAACAATCCTGTAATGCCTGGTGTTCTTCAAATAGAGGCTATGGCACAAGTTGGGGGAATTTTTTCGTTGAGTAAGGTAGATGAGCCCGAAAAATATTCAACTTATTTTATGAAAATAGATAAGGTTAAGTTTAAGAAAAAAGTGATACCTGGAGATACTGTAGTTTTTGAATTGTTCTTACTTTCTCCAATAAGAAGAGGTTTGGTCGAAATGGGAGGTAAAGCCTATGTAAATGGAGAGGTTTGCATGGAAGCAGAAATGTTAGCGCAAGTAGTTAAAGATAAATAAGATTTAATTCTAAATACAATAAAGAACTATCAGTTGCTCCCTAAATGCTGGTAGTAAATAATAAAAATAAACACATGAATAAAGAAGCACTTAGATTTGTTCATCCTGATGCCAAAATAGGTGAAAATGTTACAATAGAGCCTTTTGCAACAATATATGGAGATGTAGAGATTGGTGATGGAACATGGATTGGTCCAAACGTAGTTATTATGGATGGAGCCAGAATCGGGAAGAATTGTAAAATTTATCCAGGTGCTGTTATTTCAGCTGTTTCACAAGATCTAAAGTATAAAGGGGAGTATACAACGACCCATATTGGTGATAATACAGTTATTAGAGAATGTGTTACGATTCATAAAGGGACAGCAGATCGTGAAAAAACAGTAGTAGGAGATAATTGTTTGTTAATGGCTTATGTTCATGTTGCGCACGATTGTATTGTTGGGAATAATGTAATCATCGCCAACAGTACACAGTTGGCAGGGCATATTGTTGTTGGAGATAATGTCGTGATTGAGGGGATGGTAGGTGTTCAACAATTTGTAAATATTGGAGATCATGCGTTCGTAGCAGGGAGTACTAATGTTAGAAAAAATATTCCTCCTTATGTCAAAGCAGCAAGAGAGCCTTTGTCATATATTGGGGTCAATTCAATAGGGCTAAGAAGAAGAGGGTTTACAGATGATCAGGTTAAGAATATCGAAGATACTTACCGAATTCTTTATGTTCAAAACAGTAATGTTTCTTCGGGGATCAAAATTGCTGATGCTGAGCTTCCTGATTCAGATGAAAAAAGTAAAATTATTGATTTTATTAAGTCTTCTACAAAGGGGATAATGAGAGGGATTTCTTAAGGTGTGTCTATGAGAAAAATCATTGCTTTGTGTTTGGGAGCGTCAATGCTTAGTTGTGGAATAACTAAAAAAGGTGTTGTAGAAACAGTTGGGTATAAAGAAGCAGATTTTTATGCAAAAACAATTTCTTCACAAGAACTTAAAGAGCATTTAACTGTTTTAGCTTCTGACGAGTATGAGGGAAGAGAAACGGCAATGCCAGGCCAAAAAAAAGCCGCGGAATACATTACCAATTATTTTAAAAGTATCGGGTTAGCCCCAGGTGCAATCGACTCGTACCAACAAAGTTTTCCAGTTGTTGTTAAGGATCCCTCAAAAGTGGAGATAACAGTAGGTGAGCATCAACTCAGTTTTTTAGAAGATTTCTTTTACATTGGGTCATTTGCAGATACCAATATGAAAGATTTGGAGTTGGTGTATTTAAACTATGGAGTTGTTGGAGAGAATTACTCTGATTATAAAGATATTGATGTTCAAGGGAAAGTTGTTGTCATAAAAGAAGGAGTACCAGAGGGCGTTCAGTTGAAAGGGGATTGGAATAACTGGAGAAAGAAAATTGCAGTCGCTGAAAGTCATGGAGCGGTAGCATTGTTTACAATTAAAAATGATTTTGAAGATCGAGTAGAGCGAATTAAATATTATGTTCAAAACCCTCGAATGGAATTACATAATAAAGGAAACCAAAAAAAGATAACTTCGATTCCAAATTTATTTATCTCACCTGCAGTAGCTCAAAATAAGTTTAAAATAGTAGAAGAGAACTATCCAATGTTATTGCCAGAGAAAGTATCGTTAAACTTAGCTATAGATCAAATTTTATCTTCCGAAAATGTGCTAGGGTTTATAGAGGGAACAGATCTAAAGGATGAGGTGGTAGTGGTCACAGCACATTATGATCATTTAGGGTATGATGCTGGTGAAGTTTGTAATGGAGCAGATGATGATGGCTCAGGAACCGTGGCTGTGTTAGCGTTGGCAAAGGCTTTTTCTGAAGCAAAAGCTAAGGGGCATAGCCCAAGGAGAAGTATTTTGTTTATGACCGTTTCTGGAGAAGAAAAAGGACTACTTGGTTCACAGTATTATACAGAAAATCCAGTTTATCCTCTTGAAAATACAGTGGTGAATTTGAATATCGATATGATTGGTAGAGTAGATGATCACCATACCAATAATAATTATGTGTATTTAATAGGTTCAGATAAAATTAGTTCAGATTTGCATGATATCAATGAAAAGATGAACAAAGATAGGGTTAAATTGGAACTCGATTATACCTATAATGACGAGGCGGATCCTAATCGTTTTTATTACCGTTCTGATCATTATAATTTTGCCAAAAACGATATTCCTGTGATCTTTTATTTTAGTGGTACCCATATTGATTACCATAAACCTACAGATGATGTAGATAAGATAGATTTTGAAAAGATAGAAAAAACTACTAAATTGGTGTTCTATACAGCCTGGGAGGTAGCTAATCGTAAGTCTTCTCTTAACCGAATAAATAAATAGAGCCAACATGAAACAAATTGTATTAATTATGCTTATTAATTTAATAGGTGTAGTAGTGTATTCTCAAGTGTCAAACAATGTAGAACCAAGAGGTTGGAGAGTCCTTAAAAGCGAAGGTATTCCTACCTATCAATTGCCTAGTATAGATCTGGAAGCGTTGAAAGCTGAAGATGTGGTGAATGATCAGTTGCCAATGCCATGGAGGTTTGGATATAAACATGAGGTTGATTACCGTTTAAGTGATGGAAGTTGGGAAGAGTTGGAAAATGGAGATCAGGTCTGGAGAGTTAAGTTTGAATCCAAAGGAGCGTTGTCCTTAAATGTTGAATTTGATAGGTTTTATATTCCTGAGGGAGCAGCCTTGTCAATTTATGATGAAGACTACCAACATGTTCTAGGTGAATATACAGCAAAACAAAATCAAGAAAGTCGCCGATTTGGAACGTGGTTGTTAGAGGCTGATAATATGATTATAGAATATTACCAGCCCCATACGGTAAGTGAGGAAGTTGAGCTTCATATAGGAGCAATCACCCATGGTTACCGAAATGCAGCAAGTTTTAAAGCTCAGAAAAATTTAAACAGTTCAGGAAACTGTAACTTAGATGTCGATTGTTCTATTGGAAACGATTGGGCTGCACATAAAGATTTAAACAAAAAATCAGTAGGATTGTTGCTTTCTGGTGGATCTAGTTTTTGCTCAGGAGCACTAGTCAATAATACAGCAAATGATGGAAAACCATACTTTTTAACAGCAAATCACTGTTACAGTGACCCTTCTTTATGGTCATTTAGGTTTGAGTGGATTAGTCCAAATCCTGTGTGTGCTACAACAACACAAAGTTCAAATGGGCCTACAACAAAAACAATTTCAGGAGCAACATTAAGGGCAAAAAGTGCAAATACCGACTTTTGTTTAGTTGAAATTAATTCTCCAATTCCAACAAGCTGGGATTTAACATGGGCAGGATGGGATAAAACAGATAATTTTCCGACTTATGTTGTTGGGATACACCATCCAGCTGGAGATATTATGAAAGTTTGTAGAGATGATACTGGACCAATAAAAGCAGCCAATGCAGGAGCTCAGACGTGGGAAATAACTAGTGCTGGAGATGGATGGGAAATGGGGGTAACTGAGGGAGGTTCTTCAGGATCGCCGCTGTTTGACCAAGATGGTAGAGTAATAGGTCAGTTGTATGGTGGTGGAGCTGCTTGTAGTGGAGTGGTCGATAATGACCTACATGATTATTACGGAAGATTTGGTGTTTCTTGGGATGGAGCATCAGCTAGCGAAAGGCTAAAAGATTGGTTAGACCCATCAAATTCCAATGTAAGTATATTGGATGCCTATCCACCTTTACAAGTCTATGCGTTAGATGCTGGCGTTTCGGTGTTGTTCCCAGAAGAAGAGTGCGCACAAACAAGCCTTACACCATCTATCAAATTAAGAAATGCTGGGACAACGACTTTAACCAGTGCAACTATTGTTTGGACGTTTAATGGTGGAGCAAGTTCAACGATTAATTGGGCAGGTAGTTTAGCTCAGGGACAAACAGAAGATATTTCTTTAGGAAGCTTAAGTTCAGGGAATAATGATTATACTATTGTCGCGACTGTAAGTTCACCTAACGGTGGGATTGATGAAAATTCAAATAACGATACTGTTTCTAGCACTTATACGCTATCAGCTAATAGTTTTGGAACAACTAAAGTTTATTTAGATGTATTAACCGATAATTATTCCAACGAAACAACTTGGGAGTTTAGGAATGCCAATGGAACTGTCATTCAAACAGGCGGGCCATATACCAATGATAATGCACATTATTTAGACACTTTTAATGTTTCGGTTAATGAGTGTTATGAGTTTGAAATATTCGATAGTGAAGCAGATGGAATCTGTTGCTTTTTTGGAAGTGGGAGCTATGAATTGAAGACAGATAATAATACAATCATCTCTCAAGGAGGGGAGTTTGGAGCCAATGAATTAACAGAGTTTACTGTAAGCTCAACCTCAGCCATTAATGAAGAGAAAGGAAAAGGTATAATTATTTACCCTAACCCAGTTGATGAACAATTAAATCTTGTTTCGGACGAAGTTGGAGTTCATACGTATACAATTTACAATGCTGTTGGACAAATTGTTGTTGCGGGGTCTTTTGTCTCGGCTGTTCAAATAGATGTTGCTAACTATCCAAGTGGGGTTTATTTTATAAAGTCATCGAGTGAAAGAGGAGCAGTAATTACTTCAAAAATCATAAAAGAATAAACTAAAGATGGAATTGGTAGTTTTAGTAGATAGAGATGATAATCAGTTGGGTTTGATGGAAAAGATGGAAGCGCATGAGAAGGGGCTTTTACATCGTGCATTTTCAGTTTTTTTATTCAATTCTAAAGGAGAAATGTTATTGCAACAACGAGCATTTTCTAAGTATCATTCAGGAGGGTTGTGGACCAATGCTTGTTGTAGTCATCCAAGAGATGGGGAAGACACGATTGCTGCAGCTCATAGGAGGCTGGAAGAAGAAATGGGGTTTGATTGTGAAATCAAAAAAGCGTTTCATTTTATTTATAAAAGTGCGTTGGATAATAACCTTACAGAGCATGAGTTAGATCATGTTTTTATTGGTCAATATGAAGGGGCTATTGTTCCCAATCCAGAAGAAGTGGAAAGTTATCAGTATGTGCCAGTTCCAGAACTTGTAAAGGATGTAGAGAATAACCCTCAAAATTATACAGAGTGGTTTAAAATTTGCTTAGAAGAAGTTTTAAATAGGGTTGAGATCTAATGTATTTAATTCGGGTTGTTTTTTTAAGTGCATTATTTGTAGTTTTTGTACATAGCTGTGCAACCGAAACGGTTTCAAAAACCTATGTTACCAATAAAGAACTGCCTAACGGTATATTGTTGTCGGTAGAAAAAACGAATACTGAGAATACACAGATAGGGATGTTTACGAAGCATAATTACGGAACAACCCATAGTTATTCATATAAAGTGATTGTGGAAGAGCTGGATGCCGTATGGGAGGGGAAGAGCGGAGAGCCTAAGAAGCTTGTTTTCTGTAAAGATTCATTGTTTTTGCTGTCGTATAAAGAAATGTTGTTTACCAATGATTCGTTGAGAAAAATAGATTCAACATTAGCTTATGAAAGTCATTATGAAGTCGTAGAAGAGTTCCAAAAATATGTCGATAATCGTTATTTCTTTAAGTTGTTTGGCGATGCATATTGGGTAAGCATTCCTTCTAGTTGTTATCAGTATAAAAAAAGCAGCTGTAAAGAGTATGATGTTCCAAACGACAATGAACTATCGTTAATCTTTTCAGAGTAGAAAAGGTCTGTTTTTAATTGTGGTCTTTTAATCTAGAAATAAAGATTTTATGATAAGAAAGTTAATAAGGTCACAATCTTTCTTTTCTTATTTGCTCTCAGTTATTTTTTGATTACTTTCGTGTGAAATCTTGAGTAGAATCATACAGAATAGCAGAATGAGCACGAAATATACTGAAAATACAGGGTTGAATTTACCTAACGTAGCAGAAGAAGTTTTAGAAAAATGGAAAAGAGAAAATACGTTTCAAGAGAGTATTCTTTCCAAAGATGAAAACAAACCATTTGTGTTTTTTGAGGGGCCACCTTCTGCAAATGGATTACCAGGTATTCATCATGTGATAGGGCGAACAGTAAAAGATATTTTCTGTCGTTATAAAACATTGAAAGGGTATCGCGTTAACCGAAAAGCTGGTTGGGATACACATGGACTGCCAGTAGAATTAAAAGTTGAAAAAGAATTAGGGATAACCAAAGAGGATATTGGTGTTAAGATTTCAGTAGATGATTATAACAAGGCTTGTCGAGAAGCAGTAATGCGTTATACCGATGTTTGGAATGATCTTACAGAAAAAATGGGGTATTGGGTAGATATGGAAAACCCATATATTACTTATGATAACAAATACATGGAGTCTGTATGGTGGTTGTTACAGCAAATCTACAATAAGGATTTAATGTATAAAGGTTACACTATACAGCCCTATTCTCCCAAGGCAGGAACAGGTTTGAGTTCCCATGAAATTAATCAACCAGGATGCTATAAAGATGTAAAAGATACAACCATTGTAGCTCAGTTTAAAGCTAAAGAAAATAATGTCTTACCAGAAAATACTTATTTCTTAGCTTGGACAACTACCCCTTGGACTTTGCCATCAAATACCGCATTGTGTGTTGGACCAAAAATAGAATATGTATTGGTTAAAACTTTTAACCAATATACTGGCGATGCTGTAAACTTAGTGTTGGCCAAACCGTTGGTTGGTAAACAGTTGTCTGGTAAATATATAAAGGCCAATGAAGAGGTGTCGATTGAAAGCTATCAACATGGAGATAAAAAAATTCCTTATGAGCTTATTCAAGAGTTTGTTGGCACAGATTTAGAGGGGATAGCCTATGAACAACTCTTGCCTTATGCATTGCCACATGAAACGCCAGAAAAAGCATTTCAAGTCATTACAGGTAGCTTTGTAACAACAGAAGATGGGACAGGTATTGTACATATTGCCCCAACTTTCGGAGCAGATGATGCTTTAGTTGCTAAAGAAGCCGGTGTTCCTCCAATGTTAGTGATGGATGAGCAGCAAAATTTAGTTCCTTTGGTGGATTTGCAAGGTCGATTTAGACCAGAAATGAAAGAATTGGCAGGGAAATATGTTAAAAATGAATATTACGAAGAGGGAGAAGCGCCAGAAAAATCTGTTGATGTTGAAATAGCGATTCAATTAAAAGAAGCTAATAAGGCATTTAAAGTAGAGAAGTACGAACACAGTTACCCACACTGTTGGAGAACAGATAAGCCAGTCTTGTATTATCCATTGGATAGTTGGTTTATCAAGATTTCTGAGGTGAAAAACAGAATGGTAGCGTTGAATAAAACCATTAATTGGAAGCCAAAGTCAACTGGAGAGGGACGTTTTGGTAATTGGCTAGAAAATGCAAATGATTGGAACTTATCACGTTCACGATATTGGGGAATTCCTATACCAGTATGGAGAACAGAAGACGGGAGTGAATCGATCTGTATAGGTTCAGTTAAAGAATTAAAAGAAGAAGTCGAAAAGTCAATAGCAGCTGGATTAATGACGGAAAACCCTTTTGCTCAATTTGATCCTTCTAATATGAGTGAAGAGAACTATAATACGTTTGATTTACACAAAAATTATGTAGATGCGATTACCTTAGTTTCTGCTAATGGGGTACCAATGAAAAGAGAGGCAGACCTCATTGATGTTTGGTTTGATTCTGGTTCGATGCCTATTGCTCAGCATCACTATCCTTTCGAGAATAAAGAGTTGATTGAAGATAAAGGTTTTGGTACTGCAGACTTTATTGCTGAGGGAGTTGATCAAACACGCGGATGGTTCTATACGCAACATGCGATATCAACTATGGTGTTTGATAAGGTAGCCTATAAAAATGTGATTTCTAATGGGTTGGTCTTAGATAAAAAGGGACAAAAAATGTCTAAACGTTTAGGTAATGGAGTAGACCCTTTTAAAACATTAAGTCAATATGGTCCAGATGCTACCCGTTGGTATATGATTACCAATGCACAACCATGGGATAACTTAAAGTTTGATGTTGATGGAATTGTTGAGGTACAACGTAAATTATTTGGAACACTATACAATACCTATGGATTCTTTGCGCTATATGCAAATATCGACGGTTTTGATTACAGTGAACCACAGATAACAAAAGAAAAACAACCAGAAATAGACCGTTGGATCATTTCGAAATTAAATTCTTTGGTTCGTGATGTGGATCAAGCATTCGAAACATACGAGCCAACCAAAGCAGGAAGGTTAATACAAGATTTTGTGACAGATCAATTGAGTAATTGGTATGTAAGATTATGTAGAAGACGTTTTTGGAAAGGAGATTATTCCGAAGATAAAATTTCAGCATATCAAACTTTGTATACTTGTTTAGAGACTGTGGCTGTTCTTGCATCGCCAATTGCACCTTTTTATGCAGATAAATTATTCTCGGAATTAAATGATGTAAGTAAAAAGCATCAGGTGAGCTCTGTACATTTAGCCAATTTCCCAGTTGTTCATACAGCATTGATAGATCAAGAGCTAGAAGAAAGAATGGATGTAGCTCAACGTGTATCGTCAATGGTATTAAGTATCCGAGCAAAGGAGAAAATCAAAGTAAGACAACCACTTCAAAAAATAATGGTTCCGATTTTAGATCATTCCTTTGAAAGTAGAATAAATTCTGTGGCAGATTTAATCCTTTCTGAAGTAAATGTTAAAGAATTAGAGCTGTTAAAAGATACAACAGGGGTATTGGTCAAAAAAATTAAACCTAATTTTAAAACCATTGGTAAAAAGTATGGAAAACAAATGAAAGCAATTATTGCTATGGTTAACCAATGGGAGCAAGAAGATATCGTTGCTGTAGAAAGTGCTAATGGCTGGAAAGGAGAAATTGATGGGCTTGAAGTAGAGTTGACAATTGAAGATTTTGAAATTTCAACCGATGATATTCCTGGATGGTTAGTGACAACAGAAGGCAACCTTACCGTTGCGTTAGATGTTACTATAACCGAAAGTTTAAAAGAAGAAGGGATTGCTAGAGAGTTTGTCAATAGAATTCAAAACCTAAGAAAAGAAAGTGGCTTAGAAGTTACAGATAAAATTAAATTAGAGATCAAATCGAATAAAGAAATAAATAAAGCTGTAGAAAAGAATTTAGACTATATTTGTTCTGAAACTCTAGCAAAATCTTTAAACTTGGTCGAGAAAATTAAAGAAGATGCTTTAGTTTTTGAAGTCGAAAAAGGTGTAAATGCAGCATTAACATTAGAAAAAATATAATAACATAGATTACAAAACCAATTTAACATGTCAGAAAATAAAATTAATAGATACAGCGACGAAGATTTACAAGAATTTAGAGAATTAATTGAGGGTAAATTAAAAGAGGCGAACGAGGATTTAGTTTTGTTAAGAGAGTCATTGTCTCATGAAGGAGATCACGGGACAGACGATACCAGTAGAACATTCAATATGATGGAGGATGGGTCTGAAACAATGATGAGAGAAGAGATGGCTCAATTAGCTGTAAGACAAGAAAAGTTTGTGAAGAACTTAGAGAATGCATTGATTAGAATTGAAAACAAGACGTATGGTGTATGTCGTGTTACGGGTAATTTAATTAGAAAAGAGCGTTTAAAGTTAGTTCCGCACGCTACATTAAGTATAGAAGCTAAGAAAGCACAAGGGTAAAAGAAAATGGAGCTAGAAAAGTACCAAAACGTCATCTTTATTATTCTTACAATTGTAGGGGTCGTGTTTTTGGCGATCAGTATTTTTCTAATCAAGTTTCCACCCAAAAAAATAAATGGGTTGTATGGATATAGAACTTCTAGATCTATGCAGTCTCAGGAAGCTTGGGATTATTCACAACGTTATTCTTCTAAAATAATGGTCGTTTTAGGGCTTGTTTATTTTGTGTTGGGAATAACGAGCCTATTTATTCCTAAGCAAGAGGATATGGTGGGTGCACTTGTTTCAATAGTAATAGTGCTTAGTGGCGTTTTTTTTATGTTTTACAAAACAGAAAAACAGTTAGCTAAGCATTTTGATTTTTAATAAAAGATTGTGCGTACAGCTTTAATAACAATAATTTCAGTCATATTTATTGACCAGTTTGTCAAGATTTGGATCAAAACACATGCTTTGCTACATGAAGTTGTGGGGAGTTTTGGTTTTATTAAGTTTCACTTTATAGAAAACCCTGGAATGGCATTTGGAATGGCATTTGGAGGAGACTGGGGAAAGATTGTACTCGGTGTATTTAGAGTTCTTGCCATTGTTGGTTTGGGATTAATCATTAGAAACTTAATAGAAAACAAGGCGCATAAAGGATTAGTGTTGTCTATTTCTTTAATCTTTGCTGGAGCTTTGGGGAATATTATTGATGGTGTTTTATACGGTTACTTATTTGATAAAGGAACAGTATGGGACCCTATGTTACAGGATTGGTCTGGTTATGCAGGAGTAGCTCAAGCTAATTTTCAAGGTTATGCTGGAATTCTTCAAGGTTGTGTAGTCGATATGATACATGCAGAGTTTTATTACCCATCATGGATGCCATTCGGGTTAGCAGGAGAGGAAGTGTTTCCTCCAGTTTTTAATATTGCCGACTCTGCAATTTCAATCGGTATTGTAGTTATCATCTTGTTTAATAAGCGATTTTTAGGAGAGAATGCAAGTGATTTTGAAATCTTTAAAAGAAAGAAAAAATCATTGGTGGAGTAAACAATGCCAAACCAAACTAAAATATTGATTATTTATACAGGGGGAACCATTGGGATGATTACCGATGTAGAAACGGGAGCACTCAAGCCTTTTGATTTTAATCAAATATCAGAAGAGGTTCCTGAATTGAAAAAAATCCCCTATCAACTGGAAACCTTATTTTTTAAGGAACCCATCGACTCCTCTAATGTAACACCAGAAACTTGGGTTAAGATTGCTGGTCTTATAGAGGAAAATTACGAGAGTTATGATGGTTTCGTTGTATTGCATGGTTCAGATACTATGGCGTATTCTGCAAGTGCTTTGAGTTTTATGCTCAGGAACTTGAATAAACCTGTTGTTTTTACAGGGTCTCAACTACCTATTGGGGTAATTCGAACAGATGGAAAAGAAAATTTGGTTACCGCAATAGAGATTGCAGGAGCGAAAAAAAATGGAAAACCTATTGTTCCAGAAGTTTCTGTTTACTTCGAATATAAACTGTACAGAGGAAATCGAACAACAAAATTAAACGCTGAGCATTTTGAAGCATTTGCTTCGTTTGATTATCCAATTTTGGCAAATGCAGGAATAAAGATTGATTATAACGAGAATAAAATTTTAAAGTCAAGAGAAGCTGCGCTTCAAATCTATCGTAACTTCGATACAAATGTGGCGATTTTAACTTTGTTTCCAGGTATCTCACAAGAGTTTGTAAGGCATTTCTTTAATACGCCTAATTTAAGAGGGGTCGTGTTGCAAACTTTTGGTTCAGGAAATGCATTGAGTAAGCAATGGTTTTTGGATGAGTTGCTACGAGCAATTAGAAAAAAGATAACAATTTTGAATATTACGCAATGTAAAATGGGAGAGGTCATTCAAGGGCGTTATGAAACCAGTGAGGGCTTAGAAAAAATAGGCGTAATTGGAGGTGGTGATATGACGATAGAGGCAGCAATAACCAAAATGATGGTGGTTTTAGGAGAAATGACTGATAGCAATCAAATAAAAACCGCCTTATTGCGCTCATTTTGTGGTGAAATAACCGTTGCTTAAGAAGTAGATAAGCGTCAAACAATAAGTTTTTTAATAGAGGCTCTTTCGAAAAAAGTGATGAGTTCTAAAAATACTTTTGCATTGCTGGTTTCAATAATTTATTCCCCTGTCAATCTTGTCAACGTCATCTATCATGACTTACAGCTTATTGCAGAATTTCTTTTTTACAACTCCAAGCGTTTAACCGTTAATAAATAAAAATCAACCTTTCCTTATTTCTTGCACAGTTGATTTAAATATTTTTCGTATTTTGGCTCACTGTAAAAAACAAGATAAGGGTTAAGCCTTATTTTTACAGGAAATTTTAATTAGTAAAGTAATAATAAAAACAAAAATCAGGCGTTTAAAAACGCAGGAGAGAACAAAAATTAAAACGATGAAAAAACTATTTGGATTTTTAGCCGTAGGGGTATTTTCGATTACAAATGTTTCAGTAGCATTAGCTCAAGATGCAGCAGAAAAAGCAGCGGAAGTAGAAGAAAAAGCAGTTCCGATTACACAAATGATTAAACAAAAGTTTATTGAGGGTGGACCTGAGTTTATGGCATTTGTTTTAATTTGTTTAATTCTAGGATTGGCATTTGCTATCGAGAGAATTATTTACTTAAACTTGGCAACAACAAACTCAACAAAATTATTACAAAAAATCGAAGGAGCTTTAGCTTCTGGAGGTGTTGAAGAAGCTAAGGAAGTTTGTAGAAATACAAGAGGTCCAGTAGCAAGTATCTTTTACCAAGGATTAGAACGTTCTTCTGAAGGAGTTGAGATGGCTGAAAAAGCAGTTGTTTCTTACGGAAGTGTTCAAATGGGATTGTTAGAAAAAGGGTTGTCATGGATTGGACTATTTATCGCACTTGCACCAATGCTTGGATTTATGGGAACGGTAATCGGGATGATTCAAACGTTTGATAAAATTCAAAGTGCACAAGGAGAAGTTAATCCATCTGATTTAGCAGGAGGTATTAAAGTAGCCTTAATTACAACAGTATCAGGTTTGATCGTAGCGATTATCCTTCAAATCTTTTACAACTACATCGTATCAAAAATTGATGCTTTAGTTAACCAAATGGAAGATGCTTCTATTTCGTTAATTGATTTATTAGTAAAACACGATTTATCTAAGAAGTAATTAGCCTTAAGTGGGTTAATTCGTTCAATAATTGTTTTTATTAATTAAATAGATAAAAGATGAATAATAATATTTTTAACATAGGTCTAAAGGTTGTCGTTGCAATCATCATACTTATTGGTTCTGTTATGACAGTAGGTATTGTTCAAGGAGGTAACCCTTCTGCATACGACGATCAAGATATTCAAAAGCTTGGACAAGAAGTTGCGATTGAGCAAGGAAAAAGCGATGAGTTGACACAAGCAGAATTAGACCGTTTTATCTTAGAAGAAGGGCTTAAGATAAAAGAACAAAGAGAAAAAGAAGTACAAGAGAGTGTTGATTCAATTATGAACTTTACATTCTACCTGTTAGGAGCAGTAGTCGTGGTGTTATTATTAGGAACATTACTTTCAGTTGCAGGAGACTTTAAAAAGTATTTGGTGGGAATTATCAGTACAGTTGCGTTCCTAATTTTATTGTATGCAATTTATGCTAGTACTGGTTCAGAAGTTCCTGAAGCGTACGTTGCTATGGAAAATGTAAGAGCTGCCGACGATCCTGCTTATGTAAAAATGTTTACTGAAGGAAATTGGAAAATGGTAAGTGCTGCATATACTACATCTGTATTGCTAATTGGTGTAGCCATTTTAGCATGGATAGCAGGAGCAGTGATGAAAATCGTTAAATAATTAGAGAAGAATGGCAAGAGAAATCGAAGAAATAAATGCGAGTTCAATGGCAGATATAGCATTTTTGTTGCTAATCTTTTTCATTGTAACGCAAACATTATTAAGGGAAAAAGTTCTAGAAGAACGTTTGCCTCAGCGTGTTCCTGAGAATCAAATTCCTCCAAAGGTGATGCCTAAAGATGTATTGGAAATTGTAGCCAATAGAAAGGATCAGATCTTATTGGAAAGAGAACTTGCTGAAATTGAAGATATAAAAGAGAAAGTACGTGAGTTTTATGTACACCCTAAATCTTCAGCAAATTGGCCTACTTTAACAAGAATCACTCAAGCTGGTGTAAAGGATAGTATTGCTAAACTAAAAGCATATATTGCTCAAGGAGAAGATCAATACGACGACGAGCTTGAAAAGATGGAAGGGAAATTGAAGACCATTGAATTGGTTGGAGAGTATGATGAGTTGGCTAAAGAAGGAATGGTAACGATTCAGTTGGATAACTCTACAAAATTCGAAACTTACTTAAAAGTATTGGATCAAATTATGTTAGGTCTAAATGAGTTAAGAGATGAGCTAAGTAGAGAGAAGTTTAACATTCCGTATGATAAGTTAAATGAGGCCAACGAAGAGGATAGAGAGAAGTTAAAAGCTTTGCGAACTGTTTATCCTAAGAAGATAATGAAAGCTAAGAATGTTAATACACAATAAAAAATAGTAGATTATGTCAAAATTTTCGAAAGGTAAAAAGCGTAAAGAACCTGCTATTTCAACAGCGTCTCTTCCTGATATTGTATTTATGTTACTGTTTTTCTTTATGGTAACCACTACAAGTAAGGAGCCAGAAAGACCAATTATTGTAAAAAAAGCGACAGCTTCAGCAGTAACAAAGTTGCAAAAAGCAGATAACCTTATTTTTAACTATTGGATAGGAAAACCATTAGATAAAAATAAAGGAACATCTACAAGGGTATTCTTAGATGATCAATTTGTTCCGAATATGTCTTATATCAGAACATACCTGAAAGATAAAAGAGAAGGGAATAAAGAAATCTGGAATTCAAGAGCCTATAATAACTTTAAAGTAGATGTTGAAACAGAAATGAGAGTTGTGAAAGGTGTACAAGACGAATTGCGTGAGCAAGACGCTCTAAAAGTAATTTATTCGGTAAACGAAGCACGATAATCAACAATAAGTTTTATATAAATCTAATGCTCTAGCCTTTTGGTTAGAGCATTTTTGTTTAGTTTTGTTAGTGACAAAATTATTGAAATAAGGTTCTAGTTACTACAGTAGAACATGAAATCAAATGGAGGAGTTAGAAAATGATAAAGAAATGTCCTTCTTAGGACACTTGGAAGAGCTAAGGTGGCGTTTGGTAAAGTCAGCAATAGGTATAGTTGCAGTAGCTATTTTACTGTTTATATTTACCAAGCCAATAGTTAGTGCTGTTTATATCAAAATGGCCGATTCTAATTTTCCAACTTATCGCTTTTTCTGCTGGTTATCTAACTTAGTAGGAATGGGAGATACCTTGTGTGGTGTAGATATCCCTATACAATGGCAGTCAACAGAAATGACAGCCCAGTTTTCAACCAATATGTATTTCGCAATTGTAGGGGGAATTATTATAACCTTTCCTTTTACTTTTTATCAGTTATGGCAATTTTTTAAGCCAGCATTAAAAGAATCAGAGTTAAAAGTTTCTAAAGGAATTGTTTTTTGGAGTTCTTTATTATTTTTCTTTGGAGTTCTATTTGGCTATTACGTTGTTAGTCCATTAACAGTGCAGTTTTTTGGTAGCTTTCAAATGACAGATGAAGTGAAGAATATTATTACCATTAATAGCTATTTATCTTTAATTACCACAACAACTTTATTTAGTGGAGTGTTCTTTGAATTGCCCATTGTCATTTATATCCTTACGCGTATAGGCGTGATAGGATCAAAACTCTTAAAGACCTATAGAAAACATGCGCTGATAGGAATCTTAATTTTATCAGCAATAATTACCCCACCAGATATCATTAGCCAGGTTATCGTAACCTTTCCAATCCTTATTATGTATGAAATTGGGATATTAGTAGCTAGACGTGTCGAAAAACAATCAAAATAACTTGAATACTCGTTTGAAATACTTGATTTTACTTCAGTTGTGCTTACTAACTGCAGTATTGTATGCTCAAAAGACTGAGGTGTCAGGAATTGTTCTAGATGCTGAAAACGGAGATACCCTCCCTTTTGTTAACGTTTATTTTGTTGGAACAAAAATTGGTACAACAACAGATTTTTCGGGTCATTTTAGTATTGATACATATTATGCTTCTGATACTTTAGCAGCATCCTTTGTTGGATATAAAACCGCTAAAATCAAGATAAAAAAAGATACCAAACAAGAAGTAGTGTTTCGCCTAGAGTCTGCAATAGAAGCACTGCCAGAAGTTGTAATCAACCCTACCGGTAATCCAGCCCACCCAATACTAAGAAATGTTATCCAGTATAAAGAAGCAAACAATAGAGAGAAGTTAGATGCCTATCAATACGAAGTTTATAATAAGCTAGAATTTGATATTAACAATATGTCTGAAAAGTTTAAGAATCGAAAAATGTTTAAAAAATTCGATTTTATTTTTGACAATATTGATACGACCAAAGAAAAAGATTATTTACCTGTTTTTATCACTGAAAGTATTTCCGATTTATATTACCGAAGAAAACCTAAAGCAGAAAAAGAATACATCAAGGCCTCTCGAGTATCTGGAGTTAGCAATCAAAGTGTTGCTCAGTTTACAGGGGATATGTATCAGCAAGTAAACTTGTACGAAAATTTTGTTTCAATTTTTGGTAAAAACTTTATCAGCCCCATAGCCAATCAAGGATTGTTATCCTATCGTTATTACTTGATAGATAGTTTGTTTATAGATAATAATTGGTGCTACGAAATCCAGTTTGTCCCACGTCGAAAAAGGGAAATGACACTAGAGGGTACCATGTGGATTAACGATACAACATACGCCATTAAAAAAATACAAGGGAAAATTTCACCAGATGCCAATATAAACTTTGTAAAAGATCTCCAGTTTAAACAGTTGTATACAAAAGTCAATAATGAAGCTTGGATGCTTAAAGACGATGATCTGTTTATTGATTTTGTTATCGCAGATAAACAAATGGGGTTTTATGGTCAAAAGCATGCAAGCTATAAAAATATAGTAGTGAATGAAGTTAAAGAAGACAATTTTTATGAAGGGTTAGAGCGTATAACCTTATTGGATAGTGCTGATGACCGCTCTGAAAAATATTGGGATACACACCGTCATGATTCTTTAACAGACAATCAAAAAGGGATTTATCAGATGATAGATACGTTGTCTAACCTCCCAATTATTACAACCTATGTAGATATTATTCAAACCCTGGTTTCGGGCTATAAAGTCATAGGTAACTTTGAAATTGGTCCTTACTCAAGTATGTACAGTTATAATGAAGTGGAAGGTTCAAGATTGCGATTAGGCGTAAGAACAAGTAATAATTTCAGTAAAATGATTGAGCTTTCAGGTTTTGTGGCTTATGGATTAAGAGATGAAAAGATTAAATACGGAGTAGGAACACGTTTTTTTATTACCAAAAAACCCCGGCAAATGATGCGCCTGGTGTATAAAAATGATATCGAACAAATTGGATTAAGTTCAAACGCATTTAACAGTTCAAACGCTATTACCACGTTTATTGTTCGTAATCCAATTAACCGTTTGGTCTTTAATGAAGATTATAGAGTAAGCTATGAACGTGAATGGTTGAAAGGGTTTTCTACTACACTATTATTAAGAAACAACAGAATAGAACCGCTAGGTATTATTAACTTTCAGAAGACAAACCCGCAAACAGGTGAGGTCAATCAAATAAAAGATATTACAACGTCAGAAGTTACATTGTATACCCGTTTTGCACGTAATGAAGAGTTTTTGGCAGGAGAATTTGACCGAATAAGTTTAGGAACTAAACACCCAACATTTACATTAAACTATACCTATGGAATGAAAGGCGTGCTTAAAAGTGATTATGAATATCATAAATTGATTTTAGGCTATAAGCATAAGCTAAGATTAGGATTTTTAGGAGTACTAAATTACTCTGGTGAAATCGGTAAAGTTTTTGGCGCAGCACCTTATCCTTTGTTAGAGGTGCATCAAGGAAATGAAAGTTTTGTTGCAAATAATATGGCTTACAACATGATGAATATTCTAGAGTTTGTGAGTGATGAATATGTAAGTGGAAATATTGAACATCACTTGAATGGACTAATTTTTAATAAAGTTCCATTGCTTAGAAAGTTAAAGTGGAGAGAAGTAGGAGGAGTAAAAGGAATCTGGGGTAAATTAAATAATGCCAGCTTAATGGAAATGGATTTACCAGCTTATACTTCGACCTTACAAACAAAACCTTACTTAGAAGCTTTTGCAGGTGTTGAAAATATCTTTAAAGTCATGAGGGTTGACTTAATGTGGCGATTGAATTATTTGGATAATGAATTCAATGGAATAAAGGTTAATCGACTTGGGATAAGAAGTAAACTACAATTCACTTTTTAAAGAAACTTGTATTATGAAATTAAGAACAGAAGAAATTAAAAAAGCCTATAAAGGACGACAAGTTGTAAAAGGAATAACAGTTGAAGTTAATCAAGGAGAGATTATTGGTCTTCTCGGCCCAAATGGAGCAGGTAAAACCACTTCTTTTTATATGATTGTAGGGTTGGTTAAACCAGATACCGGAAAAGTTTTTTTAGACGATACAGAGATTACCAAAGTTCCGATGTATAAGCGTGCAAAAATGGGAATTGGATACTTGCCGCAAGAGGTTTCTGTTTTTAGAAAATTAAGTGTAGAAGATAATATTCTGTCAATTCTTCAAATGACTGACCTAACCAAAAAACAACAAAAAGAACGTTTGGAGGAATTAATAGAAGAATTTAGTTTAGGTCACGTAAGAAAAAACTTAGGAGAAAAACTTTCAGGAGGAGAAAAACGACGTACAGAGATTGCTAGAGGATTGGCCGTAAATCCAAATTTTGTATTGTTAGATGAACCTTTCGCTGGAGTAGATCCTATTGCAGTAGAGGATATTCAAAGTATTGTGTTAAAACTTAGAAAAAAGAATATAGGGATATTAATTACTGACCATAATGTACAAGAAACATTGTCGATTGTTGATAGAGCTTATTTGATGTTCGAAGGAGCGATATTAAAGTCTGGAACAGCTGAAGAACTAGCAGTGGATGAACAAGTTAAAAAAGTGTATTTAGGTCAACATTTTGAACTAAAGAAAAAGGTGTTTGAAGATTAATTATTATTGAAGTTTTTTTACGATATATTCTGTCAGTTCGAGTGAATTTCGATAGAAATATATATTGATAAATATACGAGTTAAACGACTAATATGGCGTTAATTTTAAATATAGAAACAGCAACTAAAGTCTGTTCAGTTGCATTAGCAAAAGAAGGTAAAACAATTGGAGTAAAAGAAGCATTAGGGGTTCAGTATATCCATTCAGAAAAATTGACTGTTTTTATAGAGGAGTTAATAGCAGAATCAGCATATAGTCTTCAAGATTTAGATGCTGTTTGCGTTAGCAAAGGGCCAGGTTCATATACAGGGTTAAGAATTGGAGTTTCAAGTGCAAAAGGATTGTGCTATGCTTTAAAAATACCATTGTTAGCAGTAGATTCGTTAACAGTATTGGGAGCGCGTTTTGTTCAGTTAAGTGCTGTCAAGCAAAATGTCATATTATACCCCATGATCGATGCTAGAAGAATGGAGGTGTTTACTCAAAAAATGCAAGCCGATTTACAAGTAATAACGCCAATAGAAGCCAAGATTATCGACGAAAACTCTTTTACTGAATATTCCGAACCTGTTTATCTTTTTGGTGATGGAGCCAATAAGCTTGCTGAAACCTTTAAACAGCCCAATATTAAAGTTTTAGGAGGTATTGAAACCAGTGCAAGAGGAATGGAAGCTATTTCTTATCAGAAGTATTTAGATAAAGATTTTGAAGATGTCGCCTATTTTGAACCTTACTATCTAAAAGAATTTATCGCTATTCCGAGTAAAAAGAAATTGTTGTAAGATAGCTCAATAAAAAGCCTCAATAAGCATTAAACTCATTGAGGCTTATCAATTATATTAACGATCAATTATTTTACAACTTCTACCCATTGACCTTTAGTTCTAACGAAGAAGTCGTTGTCGTACATTGCTTCAGCTTGTACACCAGATAAATAATATTTACCGAGGTAAGAAGCATTCAACTGAATTTTAAATGTTTTCGACTTTTTGCTACCTAAATCAAAGTAATAATGTACGCGATCATCTCGGATATCTGTATAGGCAACACTGTTATTTTGTCCAGCGCTACTGCCATAATCAGTGAATCTAGTATTGATGATTTCCCAACCAGATGGGAACGTTTGCGTTAAGGCAATATCCCTTACATATTCATACTTCAAATTAGTAATCGTTACGTTAGCAATAACCGTTGTTCCTTGAGTTAATTCATCTACAGCAATTGCATTACCATCTTTATCTTCATAATGAATACTAACATCAAAACCTCTTGATTCAGCTAATTCCTCACCTAATGGAAGAATTCCAGAAGTAATGATACGCGCATAAACAGTATTGTCTTTACTGTTGTTGATTGTAATAGCGTTTGCTCCTTCATGAATGGCTAAGTCTCGAACAGCAATTGCATTTTTAGTTGTAATCTTAACTGATTTTCCACCATTAGTACTGTAAGAAATAGCCAATGATTTTCCTCCCCCTTTTTCTACCATTTTCGCCATAGCTAACAAGCTGTAGGCAGTTGTTTGGGTGCTCATCCAACTATCAGAAGATAAGTCCTTAGCAATGTATTCGGCAAGTTCACGTTTTTGTTTGTTGTTGGTTAAGACCATTGTTTCTAAAGCCATTGCTCTATTTCGATCAACAGAACCATAAGTATAATAGCTGTAGTTGGATGGTTTAAAGTGAATATTAGCTGTTCTTCCTATTTGCTGAGCAGCATCACTTTGACGAGCAATTGCATAAGCAGCAGCTAATCGCCACTTGGCCTCATTAGAAATCTCTGTAAATTCTTTTAATCGGTTCATAGAAGATAAATCAGGTTTACCAGCTAAAGCTAAGGTGTATAAGCGGTAAGCCTGAGCTAAATCACTGTTGTAATGCTGGTAACTTGGACGCCAAGCTCTAGCTTGTTTTTGTTGGTATTTAATCCAGTTGTTTTTAAACGTTAAAGGAAGCGCATAACCTTTTTTCTCAGCTTCTAATAAAAAGTGTCCAGCGTAACTTGTTCCCCAATCGTTAGGGTTACGATCGCCAATCCAATAGCCCATTCCTCCATCAGCAGTTTGGAAACGTCCTAAGCGATCAATTCCTGCTTGAACATTCTTGTGTATTTCTTGTTTCTTTTGAATAGTTAAATCAAAAATATCGGCTAAGAATAACTGCGGAAATACGCTAGAAGTTGTTTGTTCAACACATCCATGAGGATATTGAATTAAGTACTGCATTCTTTTGGTAAAGTTCATAGGTGGTAATGTAGAGAATTCAATTTCGGCTTTATTACTTCCTGCAACACCAAATGTGCTAAAGTCAACCGTTTTAGAACCGCTATTTTCTAATACAACATCTTTAAATACACTAGATTCAGGATTGGTGTTTTCTACATCAATTTCAACTTCATACGATGATTTCTCCCCACTTCCACTCGCAATGACTTCTATTTTTGCAATGCCTTCAGCTTTAGAAACATCTAAATTAAAATAGACCATCTTTTCATCAGGTTGAGAGAAAGAAAGTGTCTTGGTTTGTTCCCCAACAATTTGGATTCCTTTACTCATTTTTAAAGAAACAGAAGCACTCTTTACTTTTTTGTCCATAGCAAATACAGAAACAGGTAAGGTAACTTGTTCCCCAGGACTTAATTTACGAGGTAATGAAGCCAATACCATTAATGGTGTTTTTACAGGCGTGGTTTCTTCCGCGTTTCCATACGCTTCAGTAGCTCTATCTCCAACAATAACCATGGTTCTTACCGACCCAACATATTTAGGCATCATAAACTCTCTTGTTTGACTAGCTCCTGCAGCCAATTTAAAAGGTCCTTTAACCATAGCGACAGGTTTAAAACGATCTGCTTTTTTAGCTTTGTTTTTATCTAAATCACCATCTCCACCAATACCGTAAACTTGGTCCACACTTCCACTATACGCTCCAATTACATCATCAAATACATCCCAAGTTGTTACTCCTAATGCTTCTCTTTTGTAAAACTCATCCCATGCATTTGGTGTTTTAAAACGCGTTAAGTCCAATAATCCTTCATCTACCACAGCAATAGTATAAGTCATCGCTTTTCCATCTTTTTCAGAAACTGTAATATCAAAAGATTTTTCAGGTTGAAGCTCTTTTTTCATTTTGATAATTGGATGCAATTTGGTATCAGGATTTTCAACCAATAAAGGAATAACACCATATAGACGTAATGGAAGATCATTGGCAGTAGAGCTGTGTGGTTGCAATAAAGAAATATTCACAAAAACATTTGGAGCCATTTCTTCAGTTATAGGAAGTTCAAATGTTGTTTCTCCTTTTGCTGTTTTAATCCATTGCGTTTTTAGTACAGAACTTCCATTTTCAATGCTAATAAGCGCATTACCATTGCTACTAGATGGGAAAGTAATTTTAGCTGTTTCACCTACATTGTAGTTGTCTTTGTCTGCCGTGAAGATTAACATACTCGCAGTTTCTTGATTTTCATCAGAATTGTTTCTCCACCAATCTCTATAGAAGTAAGTTGTTATTCCTGTGGCATGACCACTAACAGGGTCTTTAATTCGGATTAAGTAACGTCCACTTTCATCTTCAGGAATATTCACACTAAAAGAAGCTTGACCTTTATTGTTAGTAGAGACTTTAGTAGATTGGAAAGGTCTATGATTACTGCTTCCAACATATTGAGCAAGGTTGTCGTAACTTGAACTCCACCACCATCGCCATTCTACTTTATAGACCTCTACTTCTAAGTTGTTTCTAGCGATTGGATTTCCTTTGGTATCAACAGTTGCTAATTGGAAAGTAACATTCTCGTCTGTATAATAAGAACCATAGGCTTTTGATGCTGGTTTTTTAAGTCCAACAAAACTAGAGAAAGGTGCGAAATCTTTGGTAATAACGTCAATAGAAAAACTACCGCCTTGCTCATAAACTTTAGTGAGGAAAGAGGCTTTTAACATTCCTGGCGCTTTACTATTTTGTGGAAGATATTTTGAAAAACTAGCTTCTCCTAAATCGTTTAAAGTTCCTGTAAAAAACGTTTTTTCATCAGAATAGAAATTACATATAGGGTCGTTAAAAATATATTTAGGGAATTTTTCAAAACCTTGGCTGTTCTCAGAAAAATTGATGTTAATTTCTGCTTTAAGGTTTTTGGCAATAGCTCCATGGAGCCATTTTGCACTTAGTTTTCCATTGATATAGTCATTCGCATTTAAAACCTCTTGTTCAAAATCTATTGCCAATTTTAAACGATTAGGCTTTATTGTTTCCACTTTTACATTTTTGTAAAAATTGGCCCCTCCAACACTTACAGTAGCAGACCAGTTTCCTGTTGCGTCATCTTGTTGGGTAGGAATATCAAAACGGTAAAAACCATCAACATGATCTTTGGTCACTTTTTGATAAGCTAATTGGCCATTTACATCTGTTAATTTTAGTTTTACAGGGTGATTTTCAGGAAGAGGATTTTCCATATCATTTAATACAAAAGCCAAGTGAATAGTGTCACCTGGTCTCCATACTCCACGTTCACCGTAAATGTATCCTTTAATTCCCTTTTGTAAACGTTGCCCAGAAACATTAAAATTGCTCAAAGGAAGCGCTTCGCCATCTGAAAGTTTTAAGTAGGTCTTGCTGTTTCCTTGTTGTGCAATAGCAAAAGAAAGGTGCTTTTTACCATCATAAATTGCAATTCCATCACCATTAGTAGTTAAGGTTTCGATGGGTTGCTGTTGATAGTTGTACACTGTTATTTTTGCTCCAGATAAAGGTTGTGCAGTTAAAAGATCAGTAGCAACAAAATAATACGATTTATTATTTCCTCTTTTAGCAATTAAGCCAATGTCAGAAGCTAAGACATTAGCTGTTGTAAAGTTACGTTCATTGTTGTAATACGCTTCTTTACAAGGGTTGTTGCGGTCTCTCCAACGATAATAATTATTTCGATAACTATAAATAATATTATCCCAATATTGCTCTTCCTTTTCATCTTCATCTTCAGCAGATTGAGTGTAGTCATCATCTTCGTAATAGTAGTCATCTTCATAGTAATAATCATCGTATTCTTCTTCTGAGTCTTCGGATGTGGTTCCATCGCAATTGTATAAAGAGTATGCTTGCTTAAAGCTAAATTCAAGTCGATAAATTGCGCCTGGATCAGTCTTTATAAGATCTTTTAAATCTAAGGCGTAAGTCCTCCACTTTCCTGTGTTGCTTTTAGGGTTTTTGATTAACTCAATCGTTTTTTTGGCAATTCTTCTACCCACCCTTTTAACATTGTTTTGACTGCTTAAAGAGTTGCTTTGTAAAAATTGCAAAATATTATCCTCATATATTTTGATAATACGTACATCAACCGCTCTTAGGTTAACGGCTTCAAAATTAAATTTTAGATGATCAGAGTTTGGCAGTATCACACCGTTTTTAATCAATCGTACAGCAGGTTTTATTTGTTCAAAAGCGACCAGTTCTTCCCGTGTCTTTTTTAATTTATAGCCATCAAAACTCTCTATTCCTTGATGTACAAAAATGTTGGCCGAACCAGTAATCCTTTCTGAAGGATATACCGATAAAATATTTCCATCTACAACATATCGAAGAGATCTTACATTCTCAATGGTAACTAAACCATCAAAGTTTTGATCTTTTTTTAGAGGGTCAGAAAAGTTGAGAATTAAATGTTGGTCAGGATGTTGAACAACATCTACTTTGATAATAGAAAAATTACTTTTTCCAGGAATGGTTACCTGATGAGTCCCCTCGTTGTCAATATTCATGTGTGACCCAGTCCAGGTTAGTTCTAAGTCAGAGTCTTCTTCATACCGCACAATACTATCTACTGTAAAAAGGAATTCTTGAGGATTTAGCTCTTCCCATTTTACGCTAATCTGATTTCCTTTTTGTTGAGCAGTTAAAATGTTTTCGACTGCTTCTAAATCAACGATGTCAGCAGCGGTTAAACTACCTTCTAAGTATTGCCACTCTTTACTATACGATTGAATGTTATTGGTGATAATAGAAAAGTTGGGTTCAATAGTTTTAAAGCTAAAACTGTAAGTCTTAAAAGCTTCTTCAACTTCCATAATTTCTCCTAACTGAAGTGTAACAGTATATTCAGTGTTAGGTTGTAAATGTTCAGAAGGTTGAAAAACAAGTGTTCTGCTGTTATGAGCAGTTAACGTTCCTGAAATTGATGGTGTAATAGAAAGCAAAGAATTAGATAGTTCCGTGTTTATCTCCCAATCATCTACGTTTTTGCTTAGTTCTACTATAATAGGGTTAGCAATAGACTGTCTGCCTGAAGTTGTTTGGGCAATGTAGTCTCTAAATTGAAATAAATTATCTGTTTTTGGTGTTGATTCCGAACAGCCAATCAGAAGAGAAACTATAAGAAGTAGTGCGCTTATTTTTAATGCTTTCATTTGGTACGTTTTCTATACTCGAAATATAGCTTAAAAAACGAAGAAAACGATAAAAAAGGGAGGCTTATTTGCTGTTTTTTAGTTTTTTATTGATACCCCTTTTGGTTTTAATATGTCTAAATAATTGCCAATAGAGATGTTGGCAGCTTGATATTTATACTAGGTTTTCAAATCCTAATGTATTGGTTAACCCTAAAGAATATTCACTTCTCTTTCTAGTGTGATGTTAAATTTTGCTTGAATAGATTGGATGATTTCCTCACTAAGGTTATAAATTTCTTTTCCAGTAGCACCACCATAGTTGACTAAAACAAGTGCTTGCTTTTTGTGTACGCCATAGCGTTCATCAATTGTTTTCCCTTTCCAACCAGCTTGATCTATTAACCAACCAGCAGCAACTTTTGAATGGGCAGAATCAACTGGGTATATTGGGATATTAGGGTGGTTAGCTTTTAACAGCTCCACTATTTGATTATTGATAATAGGATTTTTAAAAAAGCTTCCACTGTTGCCTATTTCATTAGGGTCAGGAAGTTTTGATTGACGAATAGCAATGACAGCATCGCTCACATCTTTTATCGTAGGGTTGTTGATTTCCATTGACTCCAATTGTTGATTAATTGCCCCGTACGAAGTGTTGATTGTTGGCTCTTTTTGTAATCGATAAGCAACTTTTGTAATGATATATTCCCCTTGGTGTTTGTTTTTAAACACGCTTTCTCGATATCCAAAGTCACAATCATTTTTATAAAATTTATGCACTTCTCCTGTTTCAATATGAAAAGCTTCAAGCCATTCAAATACATCTTTTATTTCTGTCCCGTATGCTCCTATATTTTGCATAGGACTTGCTCCAACACTTCCAGGAATCAAACTCATGTTTTCTATTCCTGCATAACCCTTTTGGATACAATGTAAAACAAAGTCATGCCAGTTCTCTCCACCTCCACCAGTGATTACATAACTTTTGGCATCCTCTTCTTCGATGGCAATTCCCTTAATTTGATTCAGTAAAGCAAAAGCATTTTGATCTTGAGTCAGAAGAATGTTACTCCCTCCTCCTAAAATTAACTTCAGTTCTTTTTGGTATTCAGGAGTTAAACGAAGTTCTTGTAAATCGTCAATAGAATGAAACGAGGTAAAAAACTTCGCATGAGCTTCCAACCCAAAAGTATTGAAAGGTTGTAAAGAATGGTTTTTAAGTATTGGCTTCATAAGCTATCAAAGATAGATGATTACCAGTTTATTGATCAAAAGGAAGTCGCTTATTTATGAAAGGAGCAGTGTTGATTAGATCAATTACTTAAGGAGGTTAATCTTTCCAGAACCTAATTGAACAATGCCTTCTTGTTCTAGTTTTTTGAGAAGTCGAGAAATAACTTCTCTAGATGTTCCCAGCTCATTAGCAATTTTTTGATGGGTTATCGCTAGAGAATAGGTGTTTTTTACACTTGATTCTTTATGCAAGTATTCCAACAATAACTTGTCTTTGTTAGAGAACGTAATAAGCTTGACAAAGGAAAGGAGTTCGTCAAACCGCGTGTTGTACAAGTTGTAGACAAATTCGTTCCATAGTGGAAATTCTTTACCCAACGTTGAAACCTGAGAGGCAGGTAATAACAAAGCTTCGCTATCTTCTTCTATAACCCCTTTAACTTTGCTAGACTCATTGTTTAGACTAGCTGTTAGCGACATGATACAGCTTTCACCAGGCTGAATGTAATAAAGTAAAACTTCATGTCCCTCTTCATCTTCTTTGTAAACCTTAACTAGCCCAGAAATTAACAAAGGAATAACTTTAATATAAGCCCCTTCTTTTAAAAAGACAGTCCCTTTAGGAAGGTGTTGAATTTCACATAGCTCAGCAATTCGTTCTTTTAATAAAGGTTGCTTTGCTAATTCTGGAAAAAGTTGAGTGATAAGTTTACTTTTTGACAAGGTCTATTGCTTTAAAGATTAATGCAATGATTAAAAAGACCCAAGGAGTTCCATGCAAAACAACATCAAACCAATCCATAGGTCCCATTGGATGCTCTCCTGAGAAAGCACCACCTCCAGCAATCCATTTTATTTTTCCCCAAAGGTGTGGTTCAGGGAAAAAAGGCATTAATCCCAATGTTAATGATGGTAAAATCCAAAATTGGACATTTTTATATATAGGAATACCAGACATGTTAGATGTTGTTTTGAATGATGCTAGTGAGTTGATTCGCAGGAACAACTCCTGATTGTCGCCATAATAATTTACCAGCTTTAAAAAGAATTAATGTAGGAACGCCTCTAACTTGAAATTTTTGAGCGGCCTGTGGGTTTTTATCCACATCAACTTTAATTATCTTAACGCTACTGTCCATAGCTTTTTTGACGTCCTTTAAGATTGGAGCCATAGCTTTACATGGCCCACACCATTCTGCCGAAAAGTCGACCAATACAGGCTGTTCACCATTGATCAAATCATTAAACTTTGACATTTTTAATAAAAATTAGTTAATCATTTATTTGAGTAATTCACCCTCTATGGCTTCTTTTAAAGCTCCTTTTGGTAAAGCTCCTGCTTGCATCATTGGCTGTTTTCCAACAGGAATAAATAACATGCTAGGAATACTTCTTATTTGGAATACAGCTGCTAATTCTTGCTCTACTTCAGTGTCTACCTTGTAAATTTTTAATTGACCAGCATATTCATCAGAGAGCTCTTCTAAAATGGGAGCAACCATTTTACAAGGTCCACACCAATCTGCATAAAAATCAATTAATGCAGGAGTATCTCCTTTAAAGTTCCATTCTTTTGAAGTGGTATAATCAAACACTTCATCTTTAAACATTTGAGTTGTTAACTGTATAGTTGCCATTGTCTTTATTTTTATTTCTTTAGTCGAGTAAAATTTACTTTACTGACATTTACTATGCAAATATCAGTATAAGTTTTCAACTAATATGTAACAATAGTGACTATAGACTAGTATTTTTGGAAAGTTATTGGATTAGTCCTAACCAAGATTCAAATATTTTTTGACCATCAATATTGTTTAATTCTTGATCAGCAGCACGTTCTGGGTGTGGCATCATTCCAAAGACATTTTTACCTTTGTTGCTAATTCCAGCAATATTCAATAAAGATCCGTTAGGATTAGCCGCTGCATTTACTTCTCCATTTTCATCACAATATTGAAAAAGTATTTGATCATTGTCTTCTAGCGATTTTAGCGTGTCATCATTTGCGAAGAAACGCCCTTCACCATGTGCAATTGGAATTTTATAAGTCTTATTGAAATCTAAATCTTTTGTAATACTAGCAGTCTTAGAAACAGGCTTTAAATAGGTGTTTTTGCAAATGAACTTCTGATTGTTGTTGTGTAATAGAGCTCCTTCTAATAGTCCAGACTCACACAAGATTTGAAAACCATTACATACTCCTAAAACATGTCCTCCTTTATCAGCATGTTGAATCACCTCTTTCATTACAGGAGAAAACTTTGCAATGGCACCAGATCTTAAGTAATCACCATAAGAAAAACCACCTGGTAATACAATGGCATCACACCCTTTTAAATCGTGATCTTTATGCCATAATTCTTCTACCTCTAATCCCATTTTTTCTCTTAAAACATAAACCATGTCTTTGTCACAGTTAGATCCTGGGAAAGTAATTACTCCAAACTTCATTTTTATAGTAAGATTTAGTTGTTGTTGCAAAAGTAATGGATTTATTGAAAATCACGGAGTTAAAATACCGAAATATTTTAGAATTCATTTGAAAAAGAATAGAATTTCATTTTTTATAAAAAAACTTTCTTAATACTCCTAATAGTTTACCTTTGTCGAGGTATAATTTTTTGCTGTGGCATGATTCATGTTATTAAGAGATTTTAATGATGAAATAGTCTAAAGTTGAAAGAAAAATAAAATTGATTTTAATTGAGTAATTCAATGTTGAAAGACTTTATAGATTTGGGAATCTTTCCTAAGCGTGTTAAACCACCAAAACGATTGCTTATGAAAACGAAACATTACTTTTTAACACTTTTATTAACCGCTTCTTTTTCTGCTCTATTTGGGCAACGAAATCGAGTTGATTATGACCGAGATACGAAGTGGAATTTTGGATTAAATGCTGGGGGAACTTGGCAAGAAAAAGAATTGGATTTTGTAAATTATCCTGGCTTTAGTGGTGGGCTTACATTAGGTCGATCTATCTACGAAAAAGAGGGAAGGTTGTTGTCTTTTGATTTGAGAGGGAGATTGTTGGCAGGACAAACTTCAGGATGGAGTACTGTACCATCATATGACTCTACTTTGTTTTCAAATCATCCAGATGGGGTTGGCTATAAAAATTATCGCTTTGAATATGGAGAGGGGTCATTAGAATTAGTCGTAAATGCACATCGTTTAAGAGAACGAACAGGAATCTTGCTATACGGATTTGGAGGTGTAGGGCTAGTCTCGCATTCTATCAAGCATAATTACAAAGATGGTGCTGATTGGTATGATTATTCGTTGGTTGATTCAACAGCTAATAAAGATCTTGTTGCATTTAACTTGAAAAGCTTTTTCAATGATAAAAAATGGGAAACTGATAATGCGTTTTTCTCAGGGAATCAAACATTAGTGATGCCCTCTTTAGGACTTGGGTTGGGGTATCAAGTGACGCCACAATTTTCTTTAGGTGTTGAACATAAAGTAACATTTGGATTAAACGATAATTTAGATGGATATATAGATGGTAAAAATGATCGTTATCACTATACCAACTTTAATTTAAGATGGAACTTGTTTAGAGGAAATGGAACAGGAAATGGTTCTTATATACCAGAAGAACGACCATTGCCTAATCAAGGAGGAAATCCCAATCCATCTAGTAATGGAAATGTGGATGATTATTCAACAAACCCATCTACTGATGTACCACAAGGGAATAAACCACTTGTTAATATTACACGACCAGCAAGTAATGGCGGGAGCGTTTATACAATGAATTATAATGTAAAAGCTAAAGTTTATTATGTCGACGGTCGAAACGATATTGTATTTAAGCATAATGGAGTCATCGTTAACAGCTTTAATTATAGTCCATCTTCTAAAGTTCTAGAAGTGAATGTGATTCTAACGCCTGGTGCAAATACATTTGTAGTTACAGGAACTAATGCTTATGGTTCTGATACAGATACTAAGACGATCAATTATAACAAAATCTGTAATAAGCCAACAATTACATACACTCAACCATTGAATAATGGTAAGGTGATTAGTGTTGCTTCAACAACTATAAAAGCTAAAATTCTTAATGTATCGAATAGGAATATGTTAGTGTTTAAGCACAATGGAGTTATGAATAATAACTTTACATTTAATACATCAACCAAGGCTTTTGTTGCTACAGTTAATTGTGTAGAGGGCAGTAATGTCTTTGAAATTGAAGCTAGAAATGAATGTGGGGAAAAAAGTAATAGTAGAACAATTGTTTTTAATGAGCCAATTAAAAATACACCTCCTCCAATCGTAACAATAACCAATCCGAATACGTCTCCGTATACAACAACTGCTAGCTCATATAATTTGGGTGCAACTGTACTTTATGTGGATGGAGCTTCTCAAATTCAATTTAAATTAAATGGGGTAGCTACTAATGCATTTTCTTATAATGTGAATACAAAGGTTTTGAATGCCTCAATTAATTTACAAAATGGGAATAATGTTGTTGAAATAAAGGCGACAAACCCTTATGGAATGGATACTAAAACAACTGTAATTGTTCGAAAACAATTAGAGCAAACTCCACCACCAGTGGTTACCATTAGCTACCCAGCTACAAGCCCTTACTCAGTTAGTGTCAATAACTCAGTTGTGAATGGAATGGTTTACAATGTGAACAGTTCAAGTCAAATTCAAGTAACAGTAAATGGAATGTTGTTGAATAACTTTGTGTACAATACAAGTACTAAGAAAATAAGTTTTACAGCGAACTTAAATCTTGGGTCAAATGTTGTCTCGATAACAGCAACAAATATTGCAGGAGTAGATACTAAGTCAACAACTATTGTGTATAAAAAGCCAGTAGCAATGTTGCCACCAGTAGTTAGTTTTATTAATCCTATGGTTTCGCCTTATACTGTTAGCATGAGTAACTTTACAGTAAAAGCTAAAGTGTTGAATGTAACATCTGCTAATCAAATTACAGTAACACATAATGGAACTGTTATACCAGCTAGCTTTAACAATTCGACTAAAGAGGTCATTATAAATCAA
>JAOASC010000043.1 GCA_025210295.1 Flavobacteriales bacterium
ATACAGACTGTAGAGGTAGTATGAAGTACAACGAACGATTATCCGATCGACGAGCAAAAGCATCGGCAAAGTATATTGCTTCTAAGATCACTAACCCAGAGCGTATTTATGGTAAGGGTTATGGAGAGTCACAGTTGATCAACCATTGTGCTTGTGAGGGACGAGTAAAGTCTAAGTGTAGCGATGAAGAGCATCAGGCAAATCGTCGAACAGAGTTTCGAATCACAAAGATGGATGCTAACATAGGCGTTAAAAACAACAGCCCACAATCGTTTGAAAAAGGAAAGTAAAGATATTAAATTGTTAACTGAAAGCCGTTATAGATTGTCTATGACGGCTTTTTTATTGTTAATAAAAGAGAATATTTGAAAATTAACTTTTGGAGTAAACTACATCAAGTATTAAAATTATATATTTGCCTGTTATAACAATTGAAGCTATGAATTTACAACTGAAGTCGTTCCTACCTCATTTAATTGCGATAGGATTATTTTTGATTATTTCAATATCATATTTTTATCCCGCATTAAATGGTTATGCAGTTAAATCTCATGATGTGAAGACCTATAAAGGAATGTCTAAAGAGTTAATCGATTTTAGAGCAGAAAATGGAGAGGAAGCACTTTGGACCAACTCAATGTTTGGGGGAATGCCAGGAAACCAAATATCGATCAAACAAAATGTATTGACAAAAAAGTTTAGGGATTTTTTAAGGTTATGGCTTCCATATCCGATAGGAGTTGTGTTTCTTTATTTTCTCGGTTTTTATATTCTATTATTGAGCCTAAAACTTGATTATAAATTAGCAATAATAGGAGCCATAGCTTTTGGTTTTTCAACTTACTTTTTTGTGATTATTCAGGCAGGACATATCACTAAAACATTTACGATAGCATTTATGGCTCCAACATTAGCGGGTATTATACTGGCTTATAGGGGGAGGTTAATTATTGGATTGTGTGTTTTTGCTCTGTTTTTAGCGCTTGAGTTGTTGTCAAATCACCTTCAAATAACGTATTATTTTATCTTTATTATTCTAGCAGTTGCGATTAGTGAAATGATTCGTTTTATTAGAGCTGGAGAGTTTCCTAAGTTTATGAAAATATCATTCTTTCTCTTAGCTATCTCCGTTTTACCCATTTTAACAAGTTTAGGAAACTTGTGGGGAACTATAGAGTATGGAAAGCATACGACAAGAGGGAAAAGTGAGTTGACTAATAACAAGGTTAATAAAACATCTGGTCTTGATAGAGATTATGTGACAGCATGGAGTTACGGAAAAGGAGAAACGTTTAGCTTAATGTTGCCTTATGTGAAAGGTGGAGCCAATGTTCCTTTGTTTATGTTACATGAGTCTCAAGTAGAAGATGAGCGTTTAGAAAGTCTAAGTGGAGATATGAATAGCCAGATAAAACAACAAGTGTTTAATCAGGTGAAAAATGAGACCTCTTACTGGGGGAATCAATCCTTTACTTCTGGAAATGATTATGTGGGAATCATTGTTGTATTTCTGGCCTTATTAGCATTGTTTTTTGTTAAGGATACGTTGAAATGGGCGCTGTTAAGTGTTATTATCTTGAGTGTCATGTTGTCTTGGGGTAAAAATATGATGTGGTTGACAGATTTCTTTTTAGATTATATACCAGGTTATAATAAGTTTAGAACAGTAAGTATGATATTAGTGATAGCTGAGTTATGTCTACCTATCTTAGCAATGTTATTTTTAGGATATCTGGTTAAACATCGTGAAGAGATAAATCAGAATATAAATAAGTTTTATGTCGTTTCAGGAGCTTTTTTATTGTTTTTGATTCTGTTGGCTGTAACTCCAGAAACCTTTTTTAACTTCTTTCCTAAGGGACAAGGTAAATTGACGCTTGAATACTTGCAGCAAGTTCAACCTGATATGTCGGCAGAACAACAAGTAGGAGTGATGTCGTTTTATAATGGAGAATATTATCCCTTTTTAAAGAAAGTTAGAATTTCAATTTTTCAATCAAATGTTTATAGAGGGCTTGCATTTTTTGCTATTGCAACAATTGTTATACTTGGATTTATAAAGGATAAGATTAATATATTGGGAGTAAGTATAGTTTTAGGTCTTCTCACAATAGTTGATATGTGGTCAATTAATTCAGGATATATCAATTCTAAAGATTATGATAACGATTCTCGATTTTGGACAGAGAATACTAAAGGAAAGATTCCATATAATGTTTTTGCTGGTGACGAAATGATTTTTCAAAGAGAAGCTGCCAGTAATCCTATTATTGTTCAAGAAGCTGAACAAAAAATAGCACAAGCAAAAGAAGAAAGCGAAGATGGACTTTCTCCTAGAGAAATAGCAGCAATTAAGTATGGGGTGTTGAATAAATATACCAACTTTAGAGTGTTTTCAGTAAGCAATCCTTTCAATGAATCGCGTACAAGTTATTTCTATAAGTCTTTAGGTGGGTATCACGGGGCGAAGTTAAAGCGCTATCAAGAGTTAATTGATTCTTGTTTAAGTAAGAATAACCAAAAAGTAATGGACATGTTAAATGCAAAATATGTTGTCCAATATCAAAATGATCCGAAAACAGGAGAACAAAATAACACCTTAGCTCAACAAAGAGGAACAGCTTTAGGTAATGCTTGGTTTGTTAATGATGTTAATATAGTAGAAAATGCAGATGAAGAAATCGTAGCTTTAAAGGAAGAAAATGGTTTTGACCCTGCAAATACAGCTGTAGTTGATAAACGATATAGTGATCTTTTAGAGAAAGATGAATTATTGAAAAGAGACAAAGCTGCAACAATAACAATGGAAAGTTATGCTCCAAATTATTTGGTTTATAATACTAAATCAAATACTAATCAGATAGCAGTCTTCTCTGAAATATTTTATGATTTAGGTTGGGAAGCATATATAGATGGTGAACCTGTTGAACATTTTAGAACAAATTATGTTTTGAGGGGAATGTCAATTCCTGCAGGAGAGCATAAAATTGAATTTAAGTACAGCTTAAAATCATATAGCGTGGCATCAATAGTGTCTCCATTAGCATTTATAGCTATCCTTGCGTTGTTGGGGTATGGTGTTTTTTCTTATTATAGGGAAAATAAACAGGTGTAAATGATATCAATCATTATTTCTACATACAATAGAGAGCAATATATCTCTCAATGTTTGGAAAGTATAGCTGCTCAGCAAGGTGATCAGAGTAGTTGGGAGCTTATTATTGTTAATAACAACAGTACAGATAGTACAGATACTTTAATTAAAGAATTCATAATGAAGTATCAAAAAGTTATCAATGTCTCTTATTATAAAGAACATCAACAAGGGCTTTCTTTTGCAAGGAATAAAGGGATAGAAGAGGCTAAAGGTGATTTTTTGGTGTTTATTGATGACGATGCCTTTTTAGTACCTAATTATATAGAAGAGCTTCAAAAGGCTCTAGAAGTTTATAAAGGAGAGTTAATTGCATTTGGAGGGAAGATAACACCTTATTTAGAGTCTGATTTACCTGAGTGGATGTCATCTTATCTTATGCCATTGATGTCTGTTTTAGATATGGGAAATAGCGTAATTGAATTTAAGCAAAATAAATTTCCTATTGGAGCAAACATGGGGTTTTCCAAATTGTTGATTGATAAAGTTGGAGATTTTAATGTAAACTTGGGTAGAGTAGGAAAAAACACATTAGGAGGTGAGGAAAAAGACTTGTTTTTTAGAATGAGAAAAGTAAAAGCAAAAATCTATTATTTTCCATCAGTAATTGTTCAACATGTTGTACCTGATGCCAGATTAACACATGGTTTTATAAAAAAACAGGCTATTGGAATTGGGGTAAGTGAAAGAATAAGATCATCTTCTATAGGTAAATTAGAGTATGTGTATAGTCTCCTTAAGGAGGCTTATAAATGGGGAGGAAGCATTGTTTTATTTGTTGTGTTTACCCTACAATTTAAATACCCTAAGGCGCAGATGATTATTCGTTTTAGGAGCTGGGTGACTAAAGGATTACTAAAAGTTGAAAGTATATGAAAGGGACAACTTTTATAAAGGAACTATTAATGAGTTTAATTTCTTTGGTTAAAGTAATTGTCACTTCTAAGGGCTATGCTTTGACCAAGATTAAGCAGAATAAGGTTGTGGTGTTAGCTAATGGGCCATCTTTAAAAAGAGTAATAGAAGAAAAAGAAAATATTGATAGGCTTAAAGAAACGGATTTAATTTGTGTAAATTATTTTTGTGAATCCGAAGTTTTTAAGCTTTTGAAACCTAATTACTATATTATCTCTGCTCCAGAGTTTTGGATAGAAAATGTAGAAGAAGTATATGTCAAAAAGAGAAAATTAATGTATGATACACTGGTTCGAGAAGTGGACTGGAGTATGGAGTTTTATATTCCTTTTCAAGCAAGAAAAAATGATTTTTGGCGACAAATTCTGAAAAAAAATAAACATATTCATATTATTTTTTATAATGATGCTACTGTAGAGGGACTTACCTTTGTTTCAAAAGCTATTTATAATAGAAAAATGGGAATGCCTAGAAGTCATAATATTTTAGGAAATGCACTAATGATGATGATTTGGAAAGGTTATAAAGAAATTGGTGTCTTAGGTGCTGACCATTCTTGGCTCCCAACGGTAAATGTTACAGAAGATAATGTCGCATTGTTAACGCAAAGACATTTTTATGAGAAGAAAAAAGCGGAAGCGAAAGCCATGAGGAAAAAGGGGGTTGGGCAGAGAAAATTGCATGAAATTATTTTTAAATTTTACCTGGCCTTTAAGTCTTATTTTGAGATAAAAGAATATGCTTCTGAAAAAGAAGTAGAGATCATAAATCTTACAGAGGGATCTTATATTGATGCATTTGAAAGGTCTAATCTCGAAACTTACTTAAAATAGAATAATATTATTACCTTTATCTTTGGTAGTGTTATGAGGGATCTAACTTTACCAAATTAAAATAAATATGTAATCAAATTATATGGTTTTTTCATTAAACAATAAAGCAATATTGATAACAGGAGGTACTGGATCTCTAGGAAAAGCATTGACAAGAAGAATCTTTAAAGAGTATCCAAATGTAAAGCGGTTGGTTATTTTTTCAAGAGATGAACAGAAACAGTTTTTGATGGCACAAGAATTTCCGAACCATGAATACAAAGCTATTCGCTACTTCATAGGAGATGTAAGAGATGCTAGTCGACTAAAAAGAGCAATGAAAGGAATTGACTATGTCATTCATGCAGCAGCAATGAAACATGTGCATTTAGCTGAGTATAATCCAATGGAATGCATTAAAACCAATATTATTGGAGCAGAAAATGTCATCAATTCTTGTTTAGAAACGGATGTGACTAGAGTCGTTGCATTATCAACAGATAAGGCGGCTGCACCAATCAATTTATATGGAGCTACAAAGTTAGCTTCTGATAAGCTATTTGTTGCAGCGAATAACATTAAAGGAGATAACCAAATCAAATTTTCTGTAGTTCGTTATGGAAATGTAATGGGGTCTAATGGTTCTGTTATCCCCTTTTTCTTATCGAAAAAAGATGACGATTTTTTACCAATTACAGATAAAACAATGACCAGGTTTAATATCACGCTAGATGGAGGGGTAGACATGGTCTTACATGCTTTAGAGCACGCTTGGGGAGGAGAAATTTTTGTCCCTAAAATCCCGTCATATAGAATTACAGACATTGCAATGGCCATTGCTCCTAATAAAGAACATCGTGAAATAGGAATAAGACCAGGAGAAAAAATTCATGAAGAAATGATTACATCTTCCGACTCTTTTTACACTTACGACTTAGGAGAGTATTATTCGATTATACCAAGTGTTCCTAATTGGAATGTAGAGGAATATCAGGCTGCATTTAATGCGACTAAAGTAAAAGGTGGATTTGTCTACAATTCTGGTGAAAATGAAGATTGGGAAACTCCAGAATCTCTAAGAGTTTTAATCAAAGATCATGTAGATCCAACATTTAGTATATAAGATGCAAAGCAGAAAAATACCCTATGGGCGACAAAGTATAGATGCCGTAGACTTAAAAGCTGTAGAAAATACCCTTTTGGCTGATTTTTTAACACAGGGACCTAAAGTTGCTGAGTTTGAAGAAAAGTTTGCACAATATGTTGGAGCAAAGTATGCAGTAGCAGTATCAAATGCAACAGCTGGTCTACACCTTTCTGTGTTAGCCTTAGGATTAAAACCAAAAGAAAGAGTAATTACAACCCCAATTACATTTGCAGCAACAGCAAATTGTATTAGATATGCAGAGGGAGAAGTTTGGTTTGCTGACATTGATCCTGATACTTATTTATTAGACATTAATAGTGTAAGAGCATTAATAGAAAGTAAACCTAAAGGTTTTTTTAAGGGAATTATACCTGTAGATTTTGCTGGGTTGCCTGTTAATTTGGAAGAGTATAGAGCTTTAGCTAATGAACATAACTTATGGATTATAGAAGATGCATGCCATGCTCCAGGAGGATCATTTACAAGCACTTCAGGTAATGTTGAAAGTTGTGGGAATGGAAAATATGCTGATTTAGCTGTTTTTTCATTTCACCCAGTTAAACATATTGCTTGTGGAGAAGGAGGAATGATAACGACAAATTCAGAGGAGTTGTTTAAAAAGTTGTTGAAACTAAGGTCTCATGGTATAACTAAAGAAAATCTTTCACAAAATGATGGAGGGTGGTATTATGAAATGCAAGAACTAGGTTTTAATTACCGTTTAACAGATATTCAGTCGGCTCTAGGAATTACGCAATTGGCCAAAAATAATAAAGGGGTTGAAAGGAGAAATGATATAGCTCAACAATATAAAAAAGCTTTTGATGGAGTCATAAAATTTCAGGACTTACCCAATGGTGTTTTAAATGCTCATCATTTGTTTGTCATTGAGGTTGAAAAAAGAAAAGAGTTGTATGATTATCTACATGAAAATGGAATTTTAGCCCAAATACATTATATACCTGTTCATCAATTGCCTTATTATAAAGAAATAGGTTATGATGGAGCGCGCTTGAACCATGCTAATGCTTATTATCAAAAATGCATAAGCTTACCAATGTTCCCGAGTTTAACTAATGAAGAAGTGGCTTATGTCATTGAAAAAACTTTGAACTTTGTAAATAATGCCTAATCTATGCATCATACCAGCCAGAGGAGGAAGTAAAAGGATCCCAAGGAAAAATATCAAAAACTTTTTAGGGAAACCCATTATTGCATATTCCATTGAGGCAGCTTTGGAGTCTGGTTTGTTTGATGAAGTTATGGTTTCTACTGATGATTTGGAGATTGTAGCTATAGCAAAAAAATATGGCGCAGTTGTTCCCTTTATGAGAAGTCCCAAAAATTCGGATGACTATGCGACGACTTATGATGTTATTGAGGAGGTCATAAACGGTTATCAAAATTTAGGAAAAGTTTTTGAAAACACATGTTGCCTATATCCAACGGCACCTTTTATAACAGCATCAAAGCTAAAATCAGCAAGTGAGCTGTTGAAAGAACAAGATATAGAAGCTGTTTTTTCGGTTGTCAAATATTCTTACCCTATACAAAGGTCGCTGATTGTAAATCAGCAAGGAGCAATTGAAATGAGTTGGCCAGAAAACAAAACGAAAAGATCTCAGGACTTAAATGATCATTATCATGATGCGGGACAGTTTTATTTTTATGAAACTAATGGATATTTGCAAAAAAAAGGCGTATTTAATATGCTGTCAAAACCTATTGTATTTTCTGAACTTGAAGTACAAGACATCGATAATGAGGTAGATTGGAAACTAGCAGAGTTAAAATATAAGCTACTTAATGGAGAATGATCAACAAATTAAAATAATTGTATCAGCAAATTCAACAATTGGATTTGGACACTTAAAAAGAAGTCTGGTATTAGCTGATGAATTTAGAAATAATGGTATTGAAGTTCAATTTTTACTTTTTTCAACACCTCTTCAAATTGTAACGGCTAACATCAAAAACTATCATTATCAACTGTTCGACAGTCAAGATGAATTAGTCAACTTTGTATTGAGTTTACCAGCAAGTTTTTTTATTATTGATTCTGATAGTACCTATTTTTCAAGCCAAGCGTTCAATGCTAGCTTAGCTCAAAAACAAAGTCGCTCGTTAATTGTTACAATCAATAATAAAATTAAACACTATAATGATGTTCTTTTTAATCAGAATCTAATGTCGTTGTATCAAGATTTTCAAACGCAAGAATCTTGTGAATTGATTCTTGGACCTCAATATTTTATTTTTGATAAAAGAGTAAGAGCAATTAAGCCTCCAATAAAAGCTGAGACAAGAGAAAAGAAAAAGATACTCATCACTTTTGGAAGTTCAGATCCCTCAGATAATACCATAAAAGTTCTTACAAGTTTAGAAAATTACTTAACTCAGTTTGAGCAGGTCATTGTAGTAATAGGAGGGATGTATAAAAATACTGAAAGCCTGTTGCAACACCCTTTTATTTTGAACAATAAAGAAAAAGTTGCCGTACACATTAATACCAACGAAATGTATCAATTAATGGAAGAAGCTGACATCGCTATTACATCAATGGGGTTAACTTATTGGGAGTTAGTGCTGCATAAAGTACCTTGCATGGTCGTCTCGTCAACTCCTCGAGAAAAAACTCAAATAGGCTTCTTTTGTGAACATCAATATGCACATTATTTAGGTGATTTTAATGATGAAAACTGGGAAAATAAATGGAAATTGAATGTCGAAAAATATCAGGATGATTTAAAAATAGATGATCTTTACAATAAGATTAATGTTAATGGAGTGGAATTACTCGTAAAAAGAATAATGGATGTTATACAGAGAAGCTAAAAAGGAGGATTACACTTCTTTTTATAAGTTGAGAAGTGAAAAAAACAACTTATTTTGGACAGGTTATGAAGCAGCTCCCGATTTTGAAAAGTTTCAACTTTGGTATAATGATCGCTTAAAAGATGAAAAAAGAAAGATTTATCTCTATTTTGAGGGAGATCAAATTATTGGGTATTTAAATTTTGATATTTATGAAAGCCATGTCGCAATTGGTTATGGGGTAGACAGTAGTTTGCAGGGAAAAGGATATGGTTCAAAAATAGTTGCATCAGTTTTTGAGATTGCAGAAAAGCATCAACTTAATGTAAAACGAATTATCGCGTGGATTTCAGAAGTGAATATTGGATCTCAAAAAGTGGTGGAGAAGAATAACTTTACCCAATCCAAAGAATCTGAAAAAAGAAAGCGATTTGATCGTATAGAGACTTATTATTTGTATGAATATTTATTAGAACAAAGTCAATGAAAAAGGTACTAATTATAGGAGCAGGAGTTGAACAAGTCTCTGCAATTAAGAAAGGTAGGGAATTAGGTTTATATGTTATTGCAACTGATATGAATCCTGATGCTCCAGGTGTTAAATATGCTGACCAATTCTACAAAGTCAGTACAACAGATAGTGAAAGAAATATAAAAATAGGTCTAGAAGAAAAAATTAATGGAGTATTTACTGTATGTTCTGAAACTGCTGTTACAACAGTAGCTGAAGTTGCTAAAGCGTTAAATTTAAAATCATTTAGTTTGGATACAGCCAGAAAAGCAACGAACAAACATGAAATGAGAAAAGCTTTTCAAAGGTATAACATCAATGTTTCTCCAAATATGATTACAAAAGACTTCAGTAAAGCAGAAGAATTTTGGGAGGAGAACACACCTCCTTTTGTCATTAAACCTGTTGATAGTAGTGGACAAAGAGGAACCTTTGTTTTAAAAAATAAAGAAGAGTTTGAAGAGAAATTTAGTCGGTCCAAAGCAGCGTCTTATTCAGGTGAAGTGTTGATAGATAAGAAGATAGAAGGCAGGGAGGTTCATGTTACCATGCAGGTAATAAAAGGAGAAGTATTCTTCTTAGCCATTACAGATAGGGTAACGCTGGATAATGAAAACTTTGGAATAGCTGTTCGCCATATTGGTCCGTCTATTCTTAAGAAAGAGGTAGAAGAAGAGATTAAAAAAGAATGTGAAAAAGCAGTAAAGTCAATCGATTTAAAAGATGGAGTAGCAACATGCGAAATTATCATTGATAAAAATGATGAACTGTTTTTTATGGAAATAGCAGTTCGTGTACCAGGTGGATATTTGAGGGAGGTAGCAATGCTGTTGAGTGGGGTAGATGTAGTTGAAGCTACGATATTAAATGCCATCCAAGATATTGAGTCGCTAGAAGCCATCACTAACCATAAAAAGTACGATTATATTTCAGCTAAATTTATTACAGCTAAGAATTTACCAGAAGAGGTAAATCGTATTACTAAAATTGAATTGAATTATCAGAATGATCAATTAAAACTGTTCAATAAACATTTTGATGGAGAGTTTGTCGTAGAAGACTTGAAAAGCTCTGTTGGTAGATTTGCTGTAATTATTGCGGTAGGAAGAACAAGAAATGAGGCGGTAGACATTTCAGAGGAAGCATTTAAAAGCATATTAATAAATGGAGTACATTCGTTAAAAGCGTATGACAACTATAATAAGTTTAATGCTAACTTTAAAACAGATTAAAAGACTAGAGAGATGACATATATAATAGCAGAACTATCGGCTAATCACAACAATGATTTTGAGCTAGCAAAGAAAACCATAAAGGCCATGAAAGAGTCAGGAGCTGATGCCGTTAAATTTCAGACCTATACTCCAGATTCTATGACTTTTGATATTGAGGGAAAGGATTTTGAAGCGAATCCACATAGTATATGGGCTGGGAGAAGACTTTATGATTTATATAAAGAAGCTGCAATGCCTTACGAATGGCAAAAAGATTTATCAGAATATGCATTGTCTCTTGGCTTAGAATGGTTGTCTTCTCCTTTTGATACCCAAGCAGTCGATTTTTTAGAAACCTTGGATTGTCCAATGTATAAAATAGCATCTTTTGAGATTTTGGATATTCCATTAATTGAATATGCTGCATCAAAAGGAAAACCAATGATTATTTCTACTGGAATTGCTGTAAAAGAGGACATCGAATTAGCGATTGAAACTTGTCGTAAGGTAGGAAATAATGAGGTTACAATTTTAAAATGTACAACAGCTTATCCAGCACCTTTCGAAGAAGTTAATTTGAATACTATTCAGCTCTATCAATCAACATTTGATATAAAAGTGGGGTTGTCAGATCATACAATGGGAAGTGTAGTTCCTCTAGGAGCTGTAGCTCTAGGAGCTTCAGTTATCGAAAAACATTTTATTCTAGACCGTAGCATTGGTGGGCCAGACTCAAGCTTTTCAATGAATCCCGATGAGTTTAAAGCTATGGTTGATGCTGTACGTAAACTGGAAAAAGCATTAGGAAAACAAACATTTGAATTGACAAAAAGTACCGTTCAGTCTAGAACAAGAGGGCGTTCGCTTTATATTTCAAAAGACGTGGCGAAAGGAGAGCAAATAACTGCTGAAAATATACAGTCAATTAGACCTGCTTTTGGTTTGCATCCTAAGTATTATAGCGAAATAATAGGCAAGAAGTTTAATGCAGACTTCAAAAAAGGAACACCATTGTCTTTAAGTTTATTTGAATAAAAAATTAAATGGGAGAGATACAGAAACAAGGAATATCTAATTCGATTATTTTGATGATAGGAGCTGCTATAGGAGCTTTTAATGTCATGTTTCTGTTTCCTAGAATACTTCCTGAAGCTTATTTTGGATTGACGCGGGTTCTTGTTGAATTAACTTACATTATTCTTCAATTTGGTTTGGTGGGAGGAAATTCCGCAATTGTTCGCTTTTGGAGTAGGGTTCCAGACGGAAGTCAATTGTTTCGTTATGTAGCCAAATATTCACTTTTGTTTGCAGGAATTGTCTTGGTAGCTTTAATGCTGTTTAAAGATTCTATCATAAGTGTATATGTAGAGAAATCTCCTTTAATTGTAGAACATTACAATGGAGTATATGTACTGTTTCTTGCTGGACTAATATTTGAATTATTTGCAGCAGCATCAACAGGCATGTTGAAAACGCAACTTCCTATTTTTTTAAAAGAAGTAGCTATAAGGGTATATGTAACAGCTTTGATTTTAGTTTATTATTTTAAATTCATACAAGAAGATACTTTTATTCATCTTTTTGTTTTAGGATATGTGTTAATAGGTCTAGTTATTCTTTTTTTCGTTGTAAAAGGGAAGAATTTATTAAAGAGTACAGAGGAGTTAGTTACAGAAAAGAAAAATGAAGTCTTTAAATTTAGGATCGCTAGTTTTTTTAATGGGTTCTCCAGTGGAATTGTCAACCGTCTAGATGTGATTATGATTGCAGCTCTTGTCAGTAGTGACCTTGTTGCAAATAGCGGATTAACCTTTGTTGCAATTTATTCGATTGCATTGTATACCGCTACATTAATAGAGTTACCCTCAAGAGGATTGTTTCCTATTTCTTCGCCAATAATATCTAAGTTTTGGATTCAAAATGAAATGGATCAAATCACTAAGGTGTATAAGAAGTCTTCTATAAATTTGTTTACAATAGCTTTACTTCTCTTTTTCTTATTAGGGTTAAATATTGATGCGTTACTTTCTTTTTTAAAAGCAAGTTTTATTCAAGCCAAACCGGCGATGTTGATTTTAGGCTGTGCAAAAGTTTTTAATATGTTATTGGGAGTCAATAATATTATTCTAGCGACTTCCAAATATTATTTAATAGGAACATACACCATGATAGGACTGATTCTATTAACTTTTCTATTGAATTATTGGTTAATACCTATTTATGGCGTAAATGGCGCAGCTATAGGGTCTTTAGTTAGCCTTGTTGTGTACAATTCGGTTAGTCTATTTTTCCTTTGGTTTAAGTTTAAGATGCAGCCATTTTCATGGAATACGATAAAGGTCCTTTTACTAGCAATTATTGCTTCTTATTTAACAAGTTTTATTGAGATAGATAATGTTTACTTTTCAATAGCAATTAAAACCATGGTGTTTTCAACGTTGTATCTGCTTCCAGTTTATTTATTTAAAATTTCTGAAGACATTAATAATGTTGTTGATCAAACCCTATCAAAAGTCTTTAAAAGGGGTTAATTTAACCCATCTTTATAGGTTTTTAAACATCTTTCACGGGCAAATTTATGATCGACTATCGGTTGTGGATAGGTTAGCTCTTCTAGGTCTGGTACCCATTTTTTAATATATTTTAGGCCTTTGTCAAATTTTTTTATTTGTTCTGTAGGATTAAAAATTCTAAAGTAAGGAGCGGCATCACAGCCTGTTCCCGCAGACCACTGCCAATTACCATTGTTTGCAGCCAAGTCGTAATCGAGTAGTTTTTTAGCAAAATAGGCCTCACCCCATTTCCAATCAATCAATAAATGTTTACATAAAAAACCAGCTGTAATCATTCTAACTCTATTGTGCATATAGCCTGTTTTATTCAATTGGCGCATACCAGCGTCTACCAATGGATAACCTGTTTCTCCTTTGCACCATTTGTCAAATTCTTGTTGATTGTTCCGCCAGGCAATGCGGTCGTACTTACTTTTAAAGTTGTTCGATTGAACATGAGGGAAGTGTGCCAATATTTGCGTAAAGAATTCACGCCATATTAACTCGCTAAGGAAAACCTCACTTTCTTCAGGAAGTTCGTTGATTATTTGTCTAATGCTAATTGTCCCAAATCGTAGGTGAGGGCTTAAATAACTCGTATTATCTAATGATGGGAAATCTCTAGTTTGGGCGTAGCTTTTTAAGTTTTTAAGTGTAAAAGACTTTACCTTGATAGGGCTTTTTATAAAACCAAGATCTTCAATTGTAGGTAGTTTATAATCACTATGGTTCAAAGCATAAAAGTTACTTTCCAACGGGGCTATATTAAGTTTTTGGAATTCGATTAACCACTTTTTTTTATATGGAGTATACACGGTATATGGAGTGAGGTCTGCTTTTAAAACCTCATGTTTTTCAAAACAAACATGATCCTTATAACTGTGAATTTTAATGTTAGCTTCTTTCGCTAAGTTGGAAACCGTTTCATCACGATGAATAGCATAAGGCTCATAGTCTCTGTTAAAGTGTATACTATTAATAGTATATTCTTTGAAAAGCATTTTCCAAATGTCTACCACATTTCCTTTAAAACAAAGTACAGATGAATTGAATGGTTTTAGTCGTGCGTTTAATTGTGTTAAAGACTGGTGTATAAAAGATACGCGTGCATCGTCTTTGGGGAGTCCGGAAAGAATGTCCTCATCAAAAATAAATACTGGTTGTACATTTGTATAGTGCGTTAAAGCAAAGTGTAAAGCAGTATGATCTTCTAGTCGTAAATCTCGTCTAAGCCAAACAATGTTCATCATAAGAATCAAGGTATAAAAAAAGGCTTTTACTAATAATAGTAAAAGCCTTTTTTATCATTTCTTAACAAAATTAATTATTCCTTTATTTCGAAATCTTCCATAAACTTTGTAGTAAAGTCACCAGCGTTAAATTTTTTATCTTCCATTAATTGTTGGTGAAAAGGAATTGTTGTATGAATCCCTTCAATAATATACTCTTGTAAAGCTCTTTTCATTTTTGTAATTGCTTCCTCTCTCGTTTGAGCAACAGTAATTAATTTTGAAATCATAGAGTCATAGAAAGGAGGAATTGAGTAGCCAGCATAAACATGCGTGTCTATTCGAATACCATGTCCACCAGGAGTATGATAATGATTAATTTTACCAGGAGAAGGCATAAAGTTTTTAAAAGGATTCTCAGCATTAATTCTACACTGGATAGAGTGTCCTACTGGGAAATAATCTTTTCCGCTGATTTTCTCTCCGGCAGCAATTTTAATCTGTTCTTTAATTAAATCAAAGTTAATCACTTCTTCTGTAATGGTATGCTCTACTTGAATACGAGTATTCATTTCCATAAAATAGAAGTTTCTATGTTTGTCAACCAAGAACTCAACTGTTCCTACCCCTTCATAGTTTACAGCTAAAGCAGCTTTTTTAGCAGCTTCTCCCATTTTTGCTCTTAACTCATCAGTCATAAATGGAGAGGGAACCTCTTCAACTAACTTTTGGTGTCTTCTTTGAATCGAGCAATCTCTCTCAGACATGTGGCAAGCATTACCATATTGGTCAGCAGCAATTTGAATCTCAATATGTCTTGGCTCTTCGATGAACTTTTCCATATACATCCCATCGTTTCCAAAAGCAGCAGCAGCTTCTTGTCTAGCCGAATGCCAGTTGACTTCTAATTCTGCATCATCCCAACATACACGCATCCCTTTACCACCACCACCAGCAGTAGCTTTGATCATTACAGGATATCCAATTTTGCTAGCTGTTTTTATGGCATCGTTCAAGTCCTTTAAAAGTCCTTTTGACCCTGGTACAGTTGGAACTTTAGCTTTAATCATTGTTGCTTTGGCAGATGCTTTATCTCCCATTCCTTCTATTTGTTCAGGAAGTGCCCCAATAAACTTAATGTTATGTTCCTGACATACCCTAGAAAAATTAGCATTTTCAGATAGGAATCCATAACCAGGATGAATAGCATCAGCATTGGTGATTTCAGCCGCAGCAATGATGTTAGGTATTTTTAAATACGATTCAGAGCTCGATGCAGGTCCTACGCAAACAGCTTCATCTGCAAATCGTACATGTAAGCTATCTTTATCTGCTGTAGAGTAAACAGCAACTGTTTTTATTCCCATTTCTTTACATGTTCTTATTACACGCAAAGCAATCTCGCCTCTATTGGCAATTAATATTTTTTTAAACATACTATAATCTGTTATTGTATAAGAAGAATGTCCTTATAAGTAATCAAAATAAGATAATTCAGTAGCTATATAGGCTAAACTGTTTTATATCTTATGAAGGATCAACTAAGAATAAAGGTTGGTCAAATTCAACAGGTGTTGCGTCGTCAACCAATACTTTAACGATTTTACCAGAAACTTCTGATTCAATTTCGTTAAATAGTTTCATCGCTTCAATAATACAAATAGGATCACCTTCTTTGATCGAATCTCCTACAGAAACAAAAGCTGGTTTGTCTGGTGATGGAGAACGATAAAATGTTCCAATCATTTGAGATTTAACAGTAATATAGTTTGCTTCTTCATCTTTAGCAGGTGCAGCAGCAGCTGGTTCTTTTACTTCTACAGTTGCGCTAACAGCAGGTGCAGCAGCAACTTGAGCAGGAGCAGCTTGTACAGCCTGAGGCATAGCTACAGGTACTTGCTGTTGGATGATTTGTGGCTCTTCTTTAATGTTCGATTTCTTTTTTGCTAAATAATCAGATTTGATTAAGATTTTGAACTCTTTTTGCTCTATTTCTACTTCATTGACTCCAGCACGAGCTACAAATTTGATTAATTCTTGAATTTCACTAAGTTTCATGTGTGTTAATTTTTAATTTTTCAACGGCAAGCGTTGATACTTTTAATAAATATTCATTCTAGGGTAGCTAAGTTAATAAATTCTTAATTACACCCTATTTTATTCTTAATTAAATGAGTTTGTTTTTGATAAATTATGGTTTTTAATCGATGGCCCACTTTAGGTATATCGCCCCCCATGTAAAACCACCACCAAATGCAGCTAAAACAATATTGTCTCCTTTTTTGAGCTTGTCTTCCCACTCCCAAAGACATAAAGGAATTGTTCCAGATGTAGTGTTTCCATATTTTTCAATGTTTATCATAACTTTTTCTGTAGAAAGTCCCATTCTTCTGGCTGTAGCATCAATTATTCTTAAATTGGCTTGATGCGGAACTAACCACTGAACATCATCTGAAGAAAGGTTGTTTTTCTCCATAATTTCAGCACTAACGTCAGCCATATTGGTTACAGCGAATTTGAATACAGTCTGTCCCTCTTGGTGAACATACATCGCTGGCGTTTCTACATTTTCTTTGGTAATTGGTTCAAGTGAACCTCCTGCTTGTTGAATCAAATATTTTCTACCAGATCCATCAGCTTTTAAAATTGAGTCTTGAATTCCAAGACCTTCTTCATTAGGTTCCAATAAAACTCCTCCAGCTCCATCACCAAAGATAATACAAGTAGCTCTGTCGTTATAATCAAGAATGCTTGACATAATATCACCACCAATAACTATGACTTTTTTGGCTGAACCGTTTTCAATAAATTGTTGTCCTGTAGTTAAGGTATATAAAAAACCTGAGCAAGCTGCACTTAGGTCAAATCCCCAAGCATTTTTTGCTCCTACTTTATCGCAAATAATATTAGAAGTACTAGGGAATCTATGGTCAGCGGTAACTGTACCAACAATAATCATGTCGATTTCTAATGGAGAGATTCCTCTTTTCTTGCAAATTCCTTCAACAACCTCAACTCCTAAATCAGATAGCGCTCTACCTTTTTCAATGATTCTCCTTTCTTTAATTCCTGTTCGAGAAACAATCCATTCATCATTGGTGTCTACCATTTTTTCCAAATCAGCATTGGTCAATTTGTTGGATGGGACCGCACCGTGAATTGCTGTGATTGCTGCTGTAATTTTTTTCATACTTTCCTATTGTTATTTAAAGGCGGCTTGTATTTTTTGAGGTAATTGGGCTTCAACTAAATCTTTAGATAGAAGCAACATACTCTTTATCGCTTTAGCTGAAGATATACCATGAGCTAATAAAACATTACCATTAACTCCTAATACAGGAGTAGCTCCATAATTTTCGTAATTAAAGCGTCTAAAATAATCATCTAATAACCCCCTTGTAGCAATTAGTTTGTAAAAAGCTTCAGCTTGTTTTAATACAACATTTCCTGTAAAACCATCACAAACAATCACATCAGCATCTACACCACCACCATAGATATCTCTTCCTTCTACATTTCCTACAAAATTGAAATCTGAAGTGCCATCCATGAGTTGGTAAGTAGCCTGGGTTAATAAATTGCCTTTTTCTTTTTCTTCTCCTATATTTAATAATCCGACTTTAGGATTTTCAATGCCGTAAACAAATTCAGCATATATAGAACCTAAAACGGCAAATTGATATAAAACATCTGGTTTACAATCCGCCACGATCCCAACATCGAGAATAACAGCTTCTTTTCCATTTTGTTTGGGTACAATAGAAGCTACACAAGGTCTATATACCCCCAATATTGGACGTATAGAAAACATTGCTCCTACTAAAATGGCTCCAGAATTACCAGCACTACCAAAAGAATCAATAGCTCCCTTTTTTAAGAGTTCAAAACCTTTTGAAATACTAGAATCTGGTTTTAGTTTTAACGCCCGCGTTGGATGTTCTCCCATTTCTACTACCTGAGTCGTATGTACAAAATCGAAGAGCGATTCATCTACTTGATGTTCAGCAATAATTTCTTTCGCTTTGTTAGAATCTCCTATAAGAACAATACGTGCAGATTCAGGTAATTCTGCCTGAGCTTTAATAGCCCCTTCTACATTTGTTCTTGGCGCAAAATCGCCTCCCATTATATCAATTCCTAATTTCACGCCCGAAAAGTACTAAGAAATTTTCGAATGAAGGGATTATTCGATAAAAACTAACTATTTTTGTGTCAATTTTTATAGAAAACGAATAGAAAAGCACCACTTATTAAATAATAGCATCATGAAATCAACTTTGTTAAAAAACGTTACTATTGTAAATGAGAATACAACTTTTAAAGGAAGTGTTCTGATAGAAGGAGAACTGATTAAAACTGTTTCTAAAGAACAATTACCAGAAGAAGGAATCGATCGCGTAATCGATGGTGAAGGTCGTTTTCTAATCCCAGGGTTGATTGATGATCAGGTGCATTTTAGAGAGCCTGGGCTAACCCATAAAGCTAATCTTAAAACAGAGTCAAGGGCTGCCGTTGCAGGTGGAATAACTTCTTTTATGGAAATGCCCAATACTGTACCGAATACAGTAACACAAGAATTGTTACAGGATAAATATGATATTGCTGCTCAAGACTCTATTGCTAATTATTCTTTCTTTTTTGGAGCAACCAACGATAATTTAGAGGAAGTCTTAAAGACAAACCCTAAAGAGGTTTGTGGTGTAAAAGTGTTTATGGGGTCATCTACAGGAAATATGTTAGTCGATAACCGAAAAACCTTGGATGGATTATTTGCTGAATGTGAACTGTTGATCGCAACACATTGTGAGGATGAAGAGACGATCCAAAAAAACTTAGCGTTTTACAAGGAAAAATATAAAAATAACATACCTATTTCCGCACATCCTATCATTCGTAATACAGAAGCGTGCTATAAATCTTCTTCAATGGCAGTAGAACTTGCAACGAAACACAATGCTAAATTACATATATTACACATCTCTACAGCCAAAGAGCTAGCTTTATTTGATAACTCCAAACCTTTGTCAGAAAAAAGAATTACAGCAGAGGGATGTGTGCACCATGCATGGTTTACCGATGCCGATTATGAAGAGAAAGGGTCATTCATCAAGTGGAATCCTGCTGTTAAGACAGCTCAGGACAGAGCAGCAATAATCGAAGCAATTAATAATAATACAATTGATGTCTTAGCCACAGATCATGCTCCTCATACTTTAGAAGAAAAAAACAACAATTATTTAAAAGCTCCATCTGGAGGGCCTTTGGTACAACATGCTTTGCTAGCTTGGTTAGAGTTGGTGAAAAAAGGAGCGTTTACATTGGAACATATTGTACAAAAAACGAGTCATGACGTTGCGACCTTGTTTCAAATTAGTAACAGAGGGTACATTAGAGAAGGATATTATGCAGATTTAGTACTGGTAGATTTTGATAATGATTGGGAAGTAAATAAAGATAATATTCTATATAAATGCGGATGGTCTCCTTTTGAAGGGGTACGATTTACCTCAAAAGTTGAAAAAACATTTGTAAATGGAGCATTGGTATATGATAACGGAGAAATAATCGAGGGGACTAATGGAAAGCGTTTGTTGTTTGAAAGATAAATAAAGGAATAATGAAAGTGATATTGTTTTTATTGACGATGGTGCTCTTCATGTCTTCATGTGGAGAGGTAACCGTAGATAAAGAAGCAAACCAAGAAAATATTTTATCAGTAGAGGTGTTTACTGATTTAATGACTGATGTTCAACTGCTGGAGGGACACCTGAATACCAATCGTGTAAATCAGGTGTTTATTATGGATAGTTCCAAAAACTATTATAAGGAAATCTTTAATCGTTATGAGATTACACCTGAAATCTATAAAGAAAATTTAAAGTATTATACTGCAAAACCTAAAGTTTTAGAAGCAGTATATAAGAATATAGAGGAAAAATTGGTCATTCAGGAAAGGGTTTATAAAGATGTGCTCATTGATCAACCAGCTATATCTCCAATTAATAAAAATCAGTTAATAAAAATCTTACTTAAAGATTCTTCAACAGTTAATTTTGTGTTAGATACCAATTATCAATACTTAGAAATAAAGGATTCTTTATTTGCTTATTACAACGACTCCATTTTAAAGCCTTTTCACACCAATCATTTATCTTTTCAACAGAGCTTTAATGTTACCACGCATACAGCACCACTTTTTAAGTTGTTTAAACAAGAGTTACAAAGAAAACTAACGGATAAAGTAGCGGAGGGGAAATATTAAAATTAGGAAATGGGTTCAATATTTTAGTAGAATTTACTTTTAACTTTCAACAACTTCATTAACTTAGCAAACAAATCAAAAGTATTATGCGTTATCAGTTATTTTTAATTTTAGGTCTAATGGTACTGTTTAACTCTTGCGGTTCTTGGAGTAAACAAGATAGAGATAACTTTATTGAGCATTGTCAAAAGACCAAATTAAATGATGCTTATTGTGACTGTGCGTTGGAAAAAGCTGTAGATAAGTATAGTACATTTAAAGAAATGACAACCTCTGAAGAAGAAATGGCAGAGTTGTTATTTAGCTGTATTGAAGAGGATAGAAAGAAAGAGGAGGAAAAATAAACATGAAAGGAATAGGCTTTTTAGCTATTGGATGTATTTTCTTGTTTAGTTGTCGTCAAAATTATTCCCCTCAAGAGGTTTCAGAGAGTTATTGTAAATGTGCTCAGTTAGATCCAAAAGAAAAAACTTCGTGCGTAAAGGAATGGGCAGAAATCTATAAAGGGAGTTTAGAAACACCTGAGGAACGTAAGCTTGTTAATTACAACATGATAGAATGCAATGGTTTTGAGGGTGATAGAGATTTTTACAGAAGGTTAATGGAAGAATAATGTTGTTTGGAATTGGGAGGGGGATTTCCTTTTTATATTCATAACAATAGTCAACTATAAACAAAGTCTACATCTTGCTAACAAATCATTTTTTTTAATTGAAATTTTAGGTTCAAAAAAAGAAATAATTCTATTTTTGCACAAACTTAAAATAGCCTTAGAATATGCCTAGGAATACTTCAATTAAATCCGTGTTAATAATAGGAAGTGGTCCTATTGTAATTGGTCAAGCTTGCGAATTCGATTACTCTGGTTCTCAAGCAGCTAGATCACTAAGAGAAGAAGGAATAGAAGTTACATTGATTAACTCTAATCCAGCTACAATTATGACCGACAAAGTTGTAGCAGATAATGTCTATTTAGAGCCACTTGAGCCTGAATCAATCATCAAAATTTTAGAAGCACATCCTCACATCGATTCTGTTTTGCCGACAGTAGGAGGTCAAACTGCTTTAAATCTTTGTATCACTTGTCAAGAGATGGGGATTTGGGAAGAGTTTGATGTAGATATTATTGGTGTAGATATCGACGCCATTGAAATCACAGAAGATCGAGAGAAGTTTAGAAACTTGATGTCTGAAATTGGCATTCCTATGGCCCCTCAAACTACCGTAAAATCGTTTTTAGAAGGAAAAGAGGTCGCTCAGGAGTTTGGATTTCCACTTTGTATTAGACCCTCATTTACATTAGGAGGAAGTGGTGCTGCATTTGTTCACCATGAAGAGGATTACGAAAAGTTATTGACCAGAGGGTTACATGCTTCGCCAATTCATGAGGTAATGATCGATAAAGCCGTTTTAGGTTGGAAAGAATATGAGTTAGAGTTATTGAGAGATAGTAATGATAATGTTGTGATTATCTGTTCGATTGAAAATATGGATCCAATGGGAATTCATACTGGAGACTCAATTACAGTAGCTCCTGCCATGACGTTGAGTGATACAACCTATCAGAAAATGCGTGATATGGCTATTCATATGATGCGATCTATTGGTGATTTTGCAGGAGGATGTAATGTACAATTCGCAGTGAGTGATGATGAAAATGAAGACATTATCGCAATTGAGATTAACCCAAGGGTTTCTCGTTCATCAGCTTTAGCTTCTAAAGCAACTGGATATCCAATTGCCAAAATTGCTGCAAAATTAGCTATAGGTTATCATTTAGATGAGCTAAAAAATCAAATTACCAAAACAACTTCAGCATATTTTGAACCAACGTTAGATTACGTTATTGTGAAGATTCCACGTTGGAACTTTGATAAGTTCAAGGGATCTGACCGTAAGCTGGGGTTACAAATGAAATCCGTAGGAGAAGTAATGGGAATTGGTCGTTCATTCCAAGAAGCATTACAAAAAGCTTGTCAATCGTTAGAAATTGGTAGAAATGGGTTAGGAGCTGATGGAAAAGAGATTACCAACCAGAATGAAATTTTAGAAAGCTTAGCTCATCCAAGTTGGAATCGTTTATTCCATATTTATGATGCTATTAAACTAGGAATTCCATTTAAAACGATTAGAGAAAAAACAAGAATTGATTCTTGGTTTTTACGTCAAATTGAAGATTTAATTCACCTTGAACGTAAAATAGAACAATATAGAGTTAGTGATATTCCTAAAGAGCTATTATTTGAGGCTAAGCAAAAAGGATATGCCGATAGACAAGTAGCTCATTTATTAAGATGTTTAGAAAGTGAGGTGTTCAATAAACGTCACGAATTAGGGATTAATAGAGTCTATAAATTAGTAGATACATGTGCCGCTGAGTTCCCTGCTGAAACACCATATTACTATTCTACTTTTGAATATGAAAATGAATCTGTAGTAACTGATAAAAAGAAAATCGTTGTGTTAGGTTCTGGACCAAATAGAATTGGACAAGGTATTGAGTTTGATTACTGTTGTGTTCATGGAGTTCTGGCAGCCAAAGAATGTGGTTACGAAACGATAATGATTAACTGTAACCCTGAAACGGTTTCTACTGATTTTGATACTGCTGATAAATTGTATTTTGAGCCAGTCTTCTGGGAGCATATTTACGATATTATTTTACACGAAAAACCAGAAGGTGTAATCGTTCAATTAGGTGGGCAAACAGCTCTAAAATTAGCTGAAAAACTGGAGCGTTATGGAATTAAAATCTTAGGAACAAGTTATGATGCACTTGATTTAGCAGAAGATAGAGGTCGTTTTTCTAATTTGCTAAAAGACTTAGATATCCCTTATCCAAAATTTGGAGTAGTAGAAAGTGCAGAGCAGGCGTTGGAATTATCTAAAGATTTAGGGTTCCCATTGTTGGTTCGTCCATCTTATGTTTTGGGAGGTCAAAAGATGAAAATTGTCATCAATGAAGAAGACTTAGAGCACCACGTAGTAGACATCCTAAGAGATATGCCAGAGAATCAAATTCTATTGGATCATTTCCTAGGAGGTGCCATCGAAGCTGAAGCTGATGCAATTTGTGATGGTGAAAATGTACATATTTTAGGAATTATGCAACACATTGAGCCTGCAGGAATACACTCTGGAGATTCATACGCAATGTTGCCTCCGTATAATTTAGGTGACTTAATCATTTCTCAAATAGAGGAGCATACGAAGAAAATAGCTGTAGCTTTAAAAACAGTAGGGTTAATTAATATCCAGTTTGCAATAAAAGACGATATTGTTTACATCATTGAAGCTAACCCTAGAGCGTCGCGTACGGTTCCATTTATTGCTAAGGCCTATCAAGAGCCTTACGTAAACTATGCAACCAAAGTCATGCTAGGAGAGAAGAAAGTAGCAGACTTTGAGTTTAATCCCGTAAAAGAAGGGTATGCAATGAAGATTCCTGTATTTTCGTTTGAGAAATTTCCAAATGTAAATAAGGAATTAGGGCCTGAGATGAAATCTACTGGTGAAGCTATTCGTTTTATCAAAGATTTACGCGATCCTTACTTCAGAAAAGTTCACTCTGAAAGAAACCTATATTTAAGTAGATAATAGCGATGCATTAAGCATAAAAAAAGCCACTTATGAATTTCATAAGTGGCTTTTCTATTTTTATTAATTACGCTTATTTTATTCTGCTTTCAAGTGTAGCTAATCTTTCTTTAGCTTTAGTAATTACAGCAGTCTTGTTGGCGATTTCCTCAGCAGAAAGCGAACCGTCTGCTTTGGCTGCCGCTAACTTAGTTTCAGCATTGGCTATTTTTGTAGTTAACGTTGCTGCTTTAGCTTTTAAAGCTGCATTTTTAGCCGCTTTAGCTGCTTCTTTTTCCGCTTTTAACGTTTCTATTTCCGCTTTTTTAGCAGCTAACTTTTCTTTGTCAGCTTTAATGGCGTCTAATTCAGCTTTATGCTCTTCCTTAAAAGCAGCTTTACGTTCAGCTCTTTTAGCTTCCATTTCAGCTTTACGTTCCGCTTTTATTTTTTCCATTTCGGCTTTGTAAGCGGCCTCATCTTCACCATATTTTTCTTTTAACTCAGCTTTCTTAGCATCCATTTCTGCTTTTCTAGCATGAATTTCAGCTTTTTTTGCTTCAATTTCTTCAGCTGTCATTCCTTTCATAGCCCCTCTCTTCTCGATCATTTCATCTCTATGAGCTTGCTGTTCAGCTTTCATTTTTTCTTTAAAAGCAGCTTTTTCTTCCTCAGTCATGTTCTCCATCTCTGCTTTCATTTCCTCACGTTTCCCTTGCATTTCTGCTTTGTGAGCTTCTCTCTCTGCTTTTAGTTCTTCTCTTTGTTCTTTGGATAATTTCCCAGACTCTTCTCTAAGCTCTTCTTTTTGCTTTTTAATTCCCTCTTTAAGCTCTTTCTTGTCTTGGTGAGCTTGTTTTAATTTTCCGCCAACCTGAGCAACACTAGTTCCTGCGATAGTTAACGAAAATATTGCGATATATACTTTTTTCATTGTTCTAATTTCTTAAATGTTATCTAACTCACTTTCTAATTCATCTAACTCGATTTCAACTTCGTTTAACTCTTCTATCTCCAAGTTCAACTCGTCAATCGCTTCTTCCATCTTTAAGGTCTCGTCATATAAGTTAGCAGCATCAACAGTTTCTTCTGTTGCATGAGTTTTATCTTCACTTTTTTCTTCAGCTCCACCACAAGACGTGAATGCTGTAAATGCTACAACTGTAGCTGCAATCATTGCTTTTTTCATTGTTTAAATTATATAAGTTTGCTGCGAATATAGTCGATAAAAAGAAATGGAGGTGTTATTTTTTTCTTAAGAATAGGGTTTATTTAGGAAGTTTAAAACGTATTGGAATGGTATAAATAGTTTTGATTTGTTCGCCTGGTTCAATACAAGGTTAACAACATGACTATATTTTGAGCTGTTTTAGAACTTTATAGTCAAGCAATAAAGGAAAGGATTATTGTTGGTTATTGACTAATTGAACAACACCATTAAACAAAGCTTCTTTGTCATTATTGTCAATAATTTGAACATTCCATAAGTAAATATCATTAGGATAACTTTTTCTTGAGTTGGGTTGAATTCCATTCCATGGCTTGTTCATGGATGTTGTAGTATAAAGTAGTTTCCCTTTTTTATTGGTAATGGTCATTTTATAAGATTTGATGTTAGCTTTAGTATTGACTATGAAGTTATCATTTATACCATCACCATCAGGTGTAAATATGTTTGGAGCAGAGATGTTGAGGTTTTCTGTTTTGTTCTGTTCATTTTCAAAGCATGGAAAAGCAATACTTCTGAGCGTGTCTGTAAATCTTTTTTGCTCAAGTTCTTTTCGGTTTCTTCTCTCAATTTCTAAATTTAATTCGTTTTGTTGCGCTTGGTATTTTTTGAATAATTCTTCACGTTTATGTTTTTCTTCAAGTAACCGTTTACGATTGTTAAGTTGTTTATTCTTCTGTTTAATGGTTCGTTTCAATTGATCTTCAAAGTAGTTGAGTGCGTATAGCCCTTCAGAACCAACTAAAGATAGCTCGTCTTTTATCTTTGTAAGTGGAGTTTCTTTTTCTTCAATATGAATAGTTGTATCAGTATATGGATTATAATGTGTTATACCCCAATACAATTTTTTGTTTCGTTTAGTAAGGCTAAAAGTATAGGTATTGCTCATTTTTTTAGCTTCAACAGTGCTTCTTTTAGGGAATTTAGCCTGTGCTATATTGTTGCTGTTTAGTAATGGTGTTATGGTTTTTATCGTGTTCAAGTACTGAAATATTCTACTAAAACCATCATGTTGGTTGGTTTCAATTTGAACTGTTTCAGAGCCATTAGCTAGAAGATGCGTATACTTGTCTATATTTTTCCATCCTAAAGAAGTCCATTGAGCGGCATAAGATGGAGTAGTAACAACCGAACGTTGAGGTGTTTGCTTTATAGGGAAGTTAGAAAGCTTATTAGGTTTTGAGGCCGTAAGTATAGTTTTTTGATAAGCTTTTCTATTGTTTTCGATTAAGTTTTTTAGCTGTTTAAGTTCCGCTGTTGTTTTTTGGTCCAAAGCCTGCTTCAGCTGGTTTAACTCGTTAGAATACTGTTTTTTCTTTTTATTGTAAAAATTAGATAGTTGCTGTTGGTAAATGTTATTAGCATCTTTTATGTTAGTTAGTTTTTGGTTATAGAACTCAAGGAATTGTTTTTTCATGCTTCCGGTTAATGAGTTCGCAACAATAGAGTCTGCGAGGTATAAATTGTTACCTAAGTTATCAATGTATATTCCCAATAGACTATCGCCGTTATTGAGTTGGTGCAAATAAAAAATACGTTCTTCCATTTCTTTGGTTGCAATGTATGTATGTTCAAATTCGGAGCTTTTTATTGTCTTTATAGATAGTGGACGAATTCCACATTTTTTGTAGCTTTTCTTTTTTCCTTTAATTGTTTTGATCTTGCTTTTTCTTTTTCCAAAAGAAGTTGATTGATTTTCAGGTATAATACCTTCGAAAAGGGTAATGGTTGGAACAGTAATATTTTGATCGGTTATGGCTAATGCTTGTTGGGATGTTTGGTAGCCAACAAAACTAATTTCTAGTATATAGTTACCTGGCGAAATATTATCAAATGTATAGTTGCCATCAAAATCACTATTGGTTCCATATCGTACAATGTTATCTTTTCTGAGGGTAATGTTTACGAATGGCATAGGTTTACCACTTTCATCGATTATTGTACCATTGATGCTGGAGGCATTTTTATTTTTAAAATCAATTGTTCGTTCAGCTCCCCATCTTACCCCTAGACCATTTCTTTTTCTATTGCTAGATTCCTGAGGTATAAATGTTGTGCTTTCAGTGTTTGCTTCAGAAATGTCATCTAAACTGTAATACAAACTGTCTATAAGTTTTGGGGTAGCTTTGTTGTAGTTTTTAAAAGGTAAGTTTTCCGCTACACCGTTGGCGAATCCTTTGGGTAGGAAGTCTAAAAGGTTTAAATCTACTTTTGTAAGGTATTTCTTTAAAGGTTTAGGTGTGACCCAATTAATATTACCATTAATATCGATTTCACTGTCAAAAGCAAGCATACCTTTTTTTATACTTTGAGTTGGAATTTCAGTATAAATTGGAGCATTAGGATTTAGTTTTACTGGAGTTCCATTGTTAGAGGCATTTATATAAAACATCCCTCCAGTTTCTAATTGCTTTCCATTAGAAGTAGTGGTTAAATTATACAAAATCATATCTTTTAATGTAAGGGCTTCCACTAATTCAAAGTCTATTGCTGAAGTAGCCAAATTATTATTACTGTCAACAAAAGCATTAGGAGGAATAATGATTAAGGTGCCTTGTTGTCCTTCGATTGTTTCACCCTTTTGAGGATCAACAACAAAGTGTTGGATAGTTGGCTCAACAAATGTTTTAACCCCTCCAATTTGGAAGTTATCATGAGTTGGAATATTCTTGCTAATTGTTTTTTTAGCGCTATAACTTTTTTGAGAGATCGTATCTTTTGATTCAGCTATTTCTGTTTGTTGAACATTTGAACTGTCATTAAAAGTAGCAATAGTTTCCCTAGTTTCTATGTTGGTCAGTTGTTTAGCATTGTAATGATGTTGGTTCTTCATTAAGAATGTAAAACCCACAGAAACAAAGGTTAAAATGAGGATTCCTAACCCTAATTGCGTCCAAATATTCCAAAAGTTAGTGGCTTGGGAAACTGCTAAAACTTCTTTTCTAAATTGCGCTCGTCGAATCGCTTTGAGGAGCATTTGATGTGCTTCAACTTGTTCAGCCAAAATTGGATTTTGATGAAGTTGGTTTTCAAAAGCATGACGTGAGTCTTGATCTAATTGATGTGTTAAATACAACTCAATTTGTTCTATATTTTCTAGTTCTTTTCTCATTTGAAGTCAGATTTAAAGGTGAGTAGTTTTAGCTTGTTTACTTACATTTTCTAAACACTTATATTTTTGTGTTTTAGCAGAGTTGACACTTGAGTAGTTAAGTCGTTCTGCAATCTGTTTCATTGATAATTTTTCGAAATAGAACAATTGAATAATAGCCTTACATTTTTCTGTGATTTGGTTTAATAATTTTTCTAAAAGTTGAATTTTTTCTTCTTTTTCTTCATCATAGTTTAAGTCTTCATGGTTTAGTATCAATGTGTCTCGCCATTCCAATTCCTTTTTTTTGTTTTGCTTACGTAGTTCGTTTTTCCATAAAAAACGATTGATACCATATAAGTAGGTTGTTAATTTTGATGTTAAAACAAAGTCTTCAGTATCAATTTTTTCCAGTAGGATAATTAGGCTATCATTAAATATTTCTTGGGCTATGTCTGCGTTTCCGCCACTAGAAATAATGAGTTTTTTTATTTTAGGGAATTCCTTATAAAGTCTTTTTAAGGGGATGTTTCTATTCCCTTTTCTAATTTGTCTTATAATTTCTTGGTCTGTCATTCTACCTTTCTTTTCCCTTTTAATGTTATAAAAAGAAAAAGGTAACCTGCTTTTTTTTATTTACCTTAAATAACTTCTCATTATGAGAATATAAATTTACAAGAATTAAAAAACTTCTTTTTATACTTGCAAAAAAAAAGACAATGGGAAAGGATAAATTAAAGCGTTTTGCAGAAATGGAGCATTTTGATAATGTTTTTCAGCCATCAATGGAAGAGGTGAAAGAGGGCTTTAGCATGAAAGGGAAATGGCATGCAGACTTTTTTAAAAATGATCATCCAATTGTTGTTGAGTTGGGGTGTGGTAGAGGAGAGTATACTGTAGGAATGGCGCAAAGGTATCCTGAAAAGAATTTCATTGGGATAGACATTAAAGGTTCACGTATTTGGCGTGGTGCTAAGACTGGAGTAGAAGATCAAATGCCGAATGTAGGTTTTGTTCGATCAAAAGTGGATTTTATTGAATATTTATTTGCAGAAAATGAAGTCTCAGAAATTTGGCTAACATTTTCAGATCCGCAACCTAAAAGGCCACGTAAACGTTTGTCATCAAAATTGTTTGTAGATCGTTATCGAAAAATAATGAAATCAGATGGTGTTGTAAATATGAAAACAGACAGTGATTTGTTGTTTGAGTCAACCCTGGAGCAAATAGAAGAGCATGGCTATCAAAAGTTATTGTCTTCTTGGGATGTCTATGGAGAGCTTGTGCTAACAGCATCACAAGAGCTAATTGACTTAATGGAGATAAAAACGTTCTATGAGCAAAAGTGGTTGGAAGAAGGTAAAAAGATTAAATTTGTTCAATTTACAATCTAATCATCTAATCATCTAATCATCTCATTAGCTCATCATCTCATTAGCTAATTACCTAATTAATTCTTAATTAGTTTTTGTAGCGTACTTTCTTTAGCGTATCTTATTTCTAAAAGGTAGATTCCTTTTGCTAGTTGGCTTGTGTTAATCGTTAGCTCGTTGTTGGCATTAGCATCATGAGTAGAGCTCCACAATTGTTTTCCCTGTACATCTGTTAAGAATATTTCAACAGGTAAATCATTGATTTTATCACTTTCAAAATTGATAGTAAGTTGATCCCTAAATGGGTTAGGATAGGCTAAACAGTTTTGATTATTTGTAAAAGTAGTTGTTAAGGTATCGTTGGAATGGTCTCCATCTTCAGTTTCATTGGGGTTATTAGAAATAATGGTGATGCTGTTTTCTCCTTGTGGAATAACACCAGTACTTGGTAAAGTTATGGATAAGGTGTCGTTGGTAGCTAAGTTTCCACTCCAGTTATAGCTGGATAATATGTTACCGTTTGTCCCATAATTAAAAGTAATTGTTGAAAGCGCTTCTTCTCCATTGTTTTTGATCAAAATCTTAGGAGTAACAGCGTTACCACAGTTGGTGGTCTCAGGAGTTAAAATAGCCACCATATAAACGTCGTTATCCGAAGCGTTAGGATCCCACCCATTGAGAGAAGTGGCTCCTGAATTTTGAGGGTCTAACCAGTCTTTTAGTCTTGTTGTAGAGCTTGTTCCATCCCAAGAAACAGAAAATTTACCGTAATAATCATTGACACTATTAGCGCAATTGGCCTGACCTCCGTGTAATTGGCCAACAATTAAGTGGTTTTCATCCCATAATCCAGAACCAGAAGAACCACCTTCAGTAGTTGTATTTCTTTCCCATTGTAAAATACGCCATTCACCATTGGTAATAGAGGTTCCAAAAGTTCCAGATACTGGAGCATCTTCATCAAATGCCAACTTTTTTACATCTCCTCTAGGGTGGTGAATACCTACTGTCTGAGTAGGAGTATTACCCGAGTTATTCCAGCCAGCATAATAAACGTTATAGTTGTCAGGCGGGATTGTATTTAATTCAACCAATCCAAAATCAGAGCCTGCATTTCTTGCTTTTAAACTAGAACCGTTAATGGTATGGTTGTCTACAGCATCTTGACTGTTAGCAGTAATTTGACTGCCACATATTGGACTGTTATAATTAAATCTAAAAATGGCACTTCCCATACTCTGGGGATTACAATGGTTGGCAGTAAGAAAATAAGGGGTGCCATCCTGAGCAGTATTGTTGACTAAAGAACCAGAACATAAACCGCCGCCATTTACTATTCTAGCTACCGAACGGATTTCCTTTTCCCAAGGAATCCCATCTGCACAAATAACATCCATGTTGCAACCTCCAGATTCATTGACTTTTAGTTGTCCATACCAGTTGTTGATATCTTCAAAGCCATGAACAACAGTTCCAATCAATAGTTGAGGAGTCGTTAAAGTGTTCTGAGGTTGATAGTACTCAATAATCATCTCATCTCCTTTAATAAGTTCAGTACCTAAAATATTGCTGTTGTTATTGTTGTATGAGGTATAGGCTCCAACAAGAGTAGTTTTCTCTGTGTTGTATACATGTAGGTATGCTCCATCAGGGAGGTAAAAATTAGAGAAGATAATATTGATAGATAAAGCGCCATCGCTCTTCAATTTTAATAAAGCAATTTGATCGCCATTGGGTAATAGGTTCCAAGTGGCTTCTTCTTTAAAGTCTATGTTTGTTTGGTGTTCATAGCCAAAACGATACATACCAGATTTGTTGATTCGGTTAGCATGTTCTTCTTCAATTACACGATCAAGATCAAAGGAGGGAAGTTGAAGGGGGGTAGGAGTAATTGATAGCTTGTTTTGAAAAGTGTAGGGTTTTATTTTGTTGTTGGTTTGACCATTTACAATTAAAAAACCGCAGATAAGAAGTGAAAAAAGTAAAAATAAGCGCATAATCTTTTTATCGTTTGGTAGATGTACAAAATTACAAATAAAACTACTCAATTTGATAAAAGTTGTCTGGCGATTATCTTATTTGTGTCATTATTCGTTCAGCCAGTTGTATTGGTACGAACCTTCTTTATAGTCTTCATCTAGTTTGATGTATACATCTTTAATTTTTGTGTTGGTCCACTGCTCAATAGCTTTAGCCTTTTTGTTTTGTAAAGCAAAACTTTGTATCAGTTGATAATCGTCTTTTAAATTAGCTTTGTGTGGAGACGTTTGCTCATTTAGTTTTAGTATTCTATAAGCAGCTCCATCTCTAGTTTGCATCAGTTGAGGTTCAGAAATTTCGTTAACTTTTAGCTGATTAATTCCTGCAAATATTTGAGGGTCTAATTCTCTCATGTCCCAAAGCATAGAACCAGCAGCTTCATTGTATAAGATTCCTTCACTTCCTTTTGTTTGGTCATCATCACTATGTTTTAATACAGCAGCCTCCCAAGTAATCTTATTTTCATTAATCTCTTTTTTAATATCAATTAATTGACGTTTAGTTTCAGAGAGTTGTAGATCTCCAACTTTAAAGCTCAGCAAGATATGTTTTCCTTTAAATTGTTCTCCTCTACGCTCTTCAATGAGTGTAATGTGATAACCATATTGCGTTTCAAATATTTCAGAAACTTCATTTAATGGTACTCTAAAAGCCACAGCATCAAATTCAGGAACAAAAGTTCCTCTGGTAACCCAGCCAAAGTACCCTCCTTGTGATTTTGATCCAGGGTCCTCTGAATAAAATTCGGCAGCAATGTCAAAGTTAAGTTCACCGCCAATAATCTTATTGCGCAATTCAGTCAGTTTAGTTTTTATTTTCTTCTTCTCTTCGTAGGTAACTTCAGGTCTAATTACAATTTGAGAAACGGCAATTTTACTTCCGATTTCGGGAACACTGTCTGATGGTATTTTATTGAAAAATGTTTTGATTTCTTTTGGAGAAACACTAACATCTTCAGTAATCTTTTGTTCCATTTGCTGAGTTTTCAATCGGTTTTCTATTTGTTCGAAAAACTCGTCTTTAATTTCTTCGATAGATTTTTCATAAAACTTTTCTAATTCAGCAATTCCGCCAATTTGAGCCGCAAAGTATTGAATTCTTTGATCCAATTCCGCTGATACTTGTTGTTCACTTACTTCAATACTGTCTATCTCGGCTTGATGTAACAATAGTTTTTGGAACATTAAATCTTCTAAGATTAAGGCTTCATCAGCTTTAGTCAATGTTAAACCTTGTTGTTTAGCTTGTATTTTTTGTCCCTCTATTTCTGAATACAAAACAGCTTTGTCACCAACAATAGCAACAACCTTGTCTATTAGTTTTTGAGCGTTAGCAATTGATAAAGAAAATACTATGGATAATATCGTTAAAATGTGTTTCATTCTATTGTTTTGTTGTATGATAAACGGGGCAAATTATTTTTTATTGTAAATGATGATCTGTTGCTTGTTAAGCGCGTCTTTATATAGGTTTTCGTTTAATTCCTGTCTTAGTTTTTGAGTTCTTTGGTTGAGGATAATTGTTTTTATTTTTTCTTTTTCAAAGACCAAAGGTGAAGCCTCATCTTTAAGTTTGTAATCAATGACATTCAAGTAGTAAGTCGTTTTATTTTCTTCGAATGAAATCTGTTTTTTATGTTTAATGAACGAAGAAATGTGAATGTTGTTTTCTAGTGGTATTTTTTCCATTACCTTATCAAAGTATATCCAGTTAGTAGTGTCCAAATGATATGTAACAGCATTAATTTGAGAAAAACTTTGAAGCGTAATGTAGTCTTCTGGCTTTTTTAATTGATACCATTCTTTGAGTTCTAATTGGTCAATTGAATCAGGGAATTGGGCATAATACCCTTTAATAATGTATCCTTTTAACGTAAAATCTTTGATGTGCTCTTGATAATAGTCTTCTATTTCAGTTTCCTCAATCAATGTATCTAAACGGTTTTCAATGTAGGCTTGCTCATAGGAATGAATGATAAGAGATCTCCTGTAATTTTCAAGTCGTTCTTTCACGTTTTTGCTCTCTTCTGATAAGACTTCTTCCGCCTTTTGTAAAATAACTTGCTCTTTAGTCCAATTGTGAATAAATTGCTCGATAAACTTTAAACTATCTGCAGAATTAAGCGCCTTAGGGATTTTTCTCAGAAGTTCATCTTCATAAAGAGAAACACTCCCTACACTAGCTATTTTAGCAGAGCTGTTTTGGTCTTGAGTATCATTACAACTAGCAAGTGTAACAACAATAAAAAATAAAATAAAGAGCTTATTCACGTTACTTCTTAGTTATAGCATAAAGAACGGCTTCATCTACAATGATTTTATGTTTAGCTTCCAATGTTTTTAACCATTCTTTTTCTAGGTGTTCTTGATAGGCAGCTGTAATTAAACCTTTAGCTTCATCTAGTTTTTTTGGTTGGCTTGGGAGACTATTTTTTACATTACAAAAAACATATTTGCCATTAATCATTTGAACCTTGTTTAATCCTTTTTTCCAAGATTGATTTTTAAGGTACTGATGTTGAGCTTGCTCAAATATACCACTTTCTAATTGTATATTTAATTGAGAATCTTGGTTTAAGAAGTTGACAATAGAATCGCTTTTAAGTTTTCCTTTTTTTACCAATTTGTAGGCTTTTTTAATCGTCTTCTTATTATTAGAAGAGAAAAGGTCTCCTTGAAGTCTATCTGGCCACATATAATTGTTTTGTGTTGTTTCGTAGAACGCTTTTAACCCAGTAGTGTCTTTGACCGCTTTGCTCCATACCATTTGATCGGTAATGTCAAAAAGTAAAATCCCATCTCTATATTCTTTTAATAATGCTCTGAATTCAGGGTGTTTACGCTCAAGTTGCGTTTTTTCATACTCAACAATTTTATTCGCAACAAATTTGTTGTAGATATCCAATATTTCTTCATTGTTTAAGTCTTTGTTGTTTCTTTTGTTCTGAGTTAAGTAAGCGTTAAAATCCTCACGCGTATAAGCTTGTTTTGCAAATGAAAATAAAACATTAGTCTTGTTATTTAGTTCTGATTTTGAAGTCTTGTAAAAGCTTTCAAGAACAAGTTTGTTCTCGATAAAACCGTATTCCTTTTTTAGGTTAGCAATAAATTGTTCTCTTGTTTTTTGAGAGCGTACGTCACGTTGAATTTTGTGCTTTAGCTCAGAACGCATTTCTTCGTAAGAACCAACAGGCTTATAGTCTAGTCTTTTGATAATATGCCAGCCAACAGGAGATTTTACTGGTTTAGAGATAGCATTGTTTGTTTTAAGCTCAAAAGCAGCATTGTCAAATTCGGCAAAAGTTTCCCCCGTGTTGATCCACCCAATTTCTCCTCCTTTTCTGGCAGAGTTTCTGTCTTCAGAAAATTCTTGAGCTAGTTTAGCATAATCACCTCCTGCATTTATCTTCTGATAGATTTCTTCAGCTTTCTTTTTTAAGTTCTCTCTTTCAGAATTAGAAGCATCTTCTTTAATTCTCAACATAATGTGAGCAACTTTAATTTTACCTCGTCCTTTTCTTTCTTCAGTAGGTTGAACAATGTGATATCCAAACTGAGTTCTGAAAGGCATAGAAACAGTGCCTAATGAGGTGTTAAAAGCTGCATTCTCAAATGGGTATACCATTCTAAAAGCACTAAAAAAGCCTAAGTCACCTTTGTTGTGTTTGGCAGAAGGGTCAGTTGAAAATTTTAATGCAGCATCATCAAAACTGATTTTTTTATCTAATATCTGAGAACGTACATTTAAAATTCTATTATAAGCAGCAAGTGTGTCTTTAGGAGAAGCCCCTTTTTTTACTTCAATTAAGATATGACTAGCTCTAACCTCGTTTTCAATTCTGTGATAAGCTTCTTTGAGCAATGCTTCGTTAAGTGTTGTGTCTACCAAGTAAGGTCTTTCCAACTGTGCTCTATAACCAGCTAATTCACTCTTAAATTTTTTAGTAGTGTCTAGTCCAATGTCTTCTGCAGCAGCAACTTTTAATTTGAATTTTTTAAAGAGAACCATATAATCATCCAGTTCTTTTTTATTGGTTACAGTTTCTTTTTTGTTTTTCCAGAAAATCTGTTCAAACTCCGATTTAGTAACTGCTTTACCATCAATGGTTAGCAATACAGGATCAGTAGCTCCCTGACTATAGATCGCCGAAGAAAAAAGTAGCGCAATAATGCTATGAATGAAATGTTTCATTGTTTTAATATTTGATTTTAAGAGTAGCGAAATTAAAATTTAAATACTAGAATATCTAAAAATGATTATTTAATATTATAGTTTGGAGCCTCTCTAGTGATGGTCACATCATGAGGATGGCTTTCTTTTATCCCTGAGTTGGTGATTCGCACAAATTGAGCCAGTTTTAATTTTTCAATGGTGTCAGCACCACAATATCCCATCCCTGATCGAAGTCCTCCAATTAATTGGTGCATAACTTCTTGTAAGTTCCCTTTGTAAGGAACTCTACCAGAAATTCCTTCAGGAACCAACTTTTTAATGTCATCTTCCATGTCCTGAAAATATCGATCTTTAGAACCTTTTTGCATCGCCTCTAATGATCCCATTCCACGATAAGATTTAAACTTTCTTCCCTCAAAAATAATCGTTTCACCTGGAGACTCTTCAGTACCAGCAAAAAGGGATCCCATCATAATAGAATCAGCACCAGCAGCGATAGCTTTAACTAAATCTCCCGTAAAACGAATCCCCCCATCAGCAATAATAGGAACATTATAACCAGCTAGACCTTCAGCCACATTGATGACAGCAGATAATTGTGGTACACCTACTCCGGCAATAATTCTCGTTGTACAAATCGAACCTGGTCCAATTCCTACTTTTACTGCGTCAGCTCCTGCATCAGCAAGCGCTTTTGCAGCAGCTCCTGTAGCAATGTTTCCTACAACAACATCGATGTTAGGGAATTGTTGTTTAACTTTTTTAAGCACTTCAATCACCCCTTTAGTATGACCATGTGCGGTATCAATAATAACAGCGTCTACACCAGCATTGGCCAAGGCTTCTACTCGTTCAATGGTGTCATAAGTAACTCCTACTGCAGCAGCAACTCTTAATCTACCATACTGATCTTTACAAGCGTTTGGATATTCTTTAACTTTAATGATATCTCTAAATGTGATTAATCCGATCAATTTATTCTCGTCATTAACAACAGGTAACTTCTCAATCTTGTGTTGTTGTAAAATTTTCTCAGCATCTACTAAGTTAACTTTTCCTTTAGCTGTAATTAAAGGAGCTTTAGTCATCACTTCACTAACTTTTTTCTTGATGTCTTTAACAAAGCGTAGATCTCTATTGGTGATAATTCCAACTAATTCTTTTTGTTGATCAACTACAGGAATTCCTCCTATTTTATTTTCAGCCATTAAATTCAAAACATCACCTACACTTTTGTCCTCAGTAACAGTAATGGGATCAAGAATTAACCCACTTTCAGAACGTTTTACTTTACGAACTTCATTGGCTTGAGCTGCTATAGGCATATTTTTATGTACAACTCCTATACCGCCTTGTTGCGCAATTGAAATCGCAAGCGCACTTTCTGTAACAGTATCCATTGCAGCAGAAATAATAGGACTGTTAAGTGTAATGTTTTTGGTAAATTGAGAAGATAAATTGACATCTCTTGGCAACACTTCAGAATAAGCAGGAACTAATAGGACATCATCGTATGTAAGACCTTCTCCGATGAATTTTGATGAATTTAATGACATGACTTTTTTTTAGGTGTAAGATTTGGTAATTAAATTCCTGCAAATGTAACAAAATTCATTGACTATAAATAATTTTAAATGCTTATGATTGAGATTAAAAATCTAAAATTTGTTAATGAATCGTAGGCAATTAAAAAAAAAGTAAAACCAGAGATAATATTATATTACCTTTGTTTGAATACAATGAAAGAGTTTTTTAAAATATTAACCTTGGTTAAAGGGTATAGGCTTTATGCGATATTAAATGTAGTCCTCAACTTATTGGCTACATTTTTCTCCTTATTTTCTTTGATGATGCTTATTCCTGTAACGGAAGTTTTGTTTAGCCAAGGAGATAAATTGAAAGAGATATTAGAAAATCCGCCAAGTTTGAATTTTACATCGTTGGATTTCTCATTAAAAGATTATTTGTTTTATCAATTAGCTGAGCAAATTCAACTTGTAGGTCAAGAAAAAGTGTTGTTGATGGTTTGCGTATTCCTTGTTGTCGCAATTTTATTAAAAAATTTATCCACCTATTTTGCATTGTATTATATTGCTGTTATTAGAAATGGTGTCGTTAGAGACTTTAGGAATACGATTTATGATCAAATTGTAGAATTACCATTAGCCTATTATTCTGATGAGAAAAAAGGGGACATTATTTCTAGAATGACTAATGACTTAAAAGAGGTAGAATGGTCAGTATTAAGATCTCTTGAAGCTGTATTTAGAGACCCAATTAATATTGTCGTTTTTTTTGTTACGCTTGTTTGGATGAGTCCATCTTTGACTTTGTTCCTAATCGTGTTTTTCCCTCTTTCAGGCTTTTTAATAGGTGTAATTGGTAAAAGTTTAAGAAGAAGTGCTTCAAAAGGTCAAGAGAAATTAGGAGGCTTAATCGCTCATTTAGAAGAAACACTAGGGGGACTAAGAATTATAAAAGCTTTTAATGCTAAAGAAAGTTCGAAAGAGAAGTTTAAAAAATACAATGAGGATTACAATCAAATAATGATTAAAATGTACAGGAAAGGTGATTTAGCATCTCCTGTAAGTGAGTTCTTGGGAATTACTTTAATCGCAGTTGTGTTGTTGTATGGGGGAAGTCTAGTTTTTGAAGGAGAAATTAGAAGCTCAATGTTTATTACCTATATCGGACTTTTGTCTCAGCTAATTTCTCCATTTAAGTCTATAACTTCAGCGTATTCAAACGCACAAAGGGGGCTATCAGCAATGGATAGAATAAAGGAAATTATTCAAGCTGAAATAACTATTACAGATCCAGTTGTACCTCAGCCTTACAAAGCTTTTGAAGAAGCAGTCGTTTATGAGGGGGTTTCGTTTAAATATGGAAAAGAAGAAGTGTTGTCAAATATCAACTTGTCTATTCCAAAAGGAAAAATGGTCGCTTTAGTAGGCCAATCAGGTGCAGGGAAATCTACGTTAGCGGATTTATTACCTCGGTTTTATGATGTTACCGAGGGGCAAATCTTGATAGATGGAGTAAACATTAAAGCGTTAAAATTGAAAGATTTGAGAAGTCATTTAGGTGTCGTTACTCAAGCTCCAATTTTATTTAATGATACGGTCTATAATAACATTGCTTTTGGACAAGAAAATGTCACCAAGGAAGAAATTGTAAAAGCAGCAAAGATTGCAAATGCTCACGAATTCATCTTAAAACTAGAAGATGGCTATCAAACAAATGTTGGAGATGGTGGAGGTAGTTTGTCGGGAGGTCAACGCCAAAGGATTAGCATCGCAAGAGCAGTTTTGAAAAACCCGTCTATATTGATTTTAGATGAAGCGACTTCAGCTTTAGATACTGAAAGCGAAAAATTAGTTCAGGAAGCTTTAAATAATCTAATGAAAAATAGAACCTCAATTGTGATCGCTCATCGTTTATCAACTGTTCAGCATGCTGATGAAATTGTTGTGATGCAGGATGGGAAAATTGTAGAAAGAGGCAATCATACGGAATTAGTTGCGTTAGATGGAAAATACAAAAGATTGACAGAAATGCAATCGTTTGATTAGCCTGAAACGAGTTTTTTGCGCTTTTACTTTATAGAGCAAAGCTTTAGTAGTATTTTTTCTGAATTTGAAATAAAAATACTTAATCTTCTGTTAAACTTTTTACTTTTCATCCAAATTTATCAGTATATTTATTGTGCTTTAATGCGTAATATTTGTAAAATAAAAGTTTGTAAAACTAATGGAAGCAATAGGATTATCTCTTAGGGAAGGGCTGCAAAAATATTTTGGTTTCGATAGCTTTAAAGGAGAGCAAGAATCAATAATTCAAGGATTGTTAGAAGGAAAGCATACGTTCGTGATTATGCCAACTGGAGGAGGTAAGTCGCTGTGTTACCAGCTGCCAGCTTTAATGTCAGAGGGAACAGCAATTGTTGTGTCGCCTTTGATCGCTTTAATGAAAAATCAAGTTGATTCTATACGTCAGGTAAGTGACGACGATAGTGTCGCTCATTTTTTAAATTCATCATTGAATAAAACAGAGGCTAATAGAGTCAAAAATGATGTGATAGAGGGGCGTACTAAGCTCTTATATGTAGCACCTGAATCACTGACTAAACAGGAAAATGTAGATTTTTTAAAAAGTGTTAAAATTTCATTTTTTGCAATTGATGAAGCACATTGTATCTCGGAATGGGGACATGATTTTAGACCAGAATACCGACGTTTACGACCGATTATAGAAAGTATTGATAAAGTTCCAATCATCGCTTTGACAGCAACTGCTACTTCCAAGGTTCAGCATGATATTCAAAAGAATTTAGGAATGTTGGATGCTAAAGTCTTTAAAGCATCATTTAATAGAAAAAACCTTTACTACGAAATTAAACCCAAAAAAAATGTAGAAAAGGAAATCGTTAAATTTATTAAACAACGGGAAGGGAAATCTGGTGTTATTTATTGCTTAAGTAGAAAAAAAGTAGAAGAATTAGCGGAGTTATTACAAGTAAATGGCATTAATGCATTGCCATACCATGCTGGTTTAGACGCTGCTACTAGGGCGAAACATCAAGACATGTTTTTAATGGAGGATGTAGAGGTTATTGTTGCAACAATAGCATTTGGAATGGGGATCGATAAACCAGATGTTAGGTTTGTAATTCATCATGATATTCCTAAGTCATTAGAGAGTTATTATCAAGAAACAGGAAGAGCAGGAAGAGATGGAGGAGAAGGGTATTGCCTAGCTTTTTATAGTTATAAAGATATCGAAAAATTAGAGAAGTTTTTACATGGAAGACCAGTAGCTGAGCAGGAAGTTGGAAGTCAATTGTTGCAGGAAGTTGCTGCTTATGCAGAAACAAGCATGAACCGTCGAAAGTTTTTACTGCATTATTTTGGAGAAGACTTTGATGACGTAAATGGAGAAGGGGCTGATATGTGTGATAACTCTAGGTATCCAAAAGAAAAATTTGAAGGTAAAGAAGATGTGTTGTTAGTACTGAAGACGATAGAATCCGTTAATGGAAAACATAAGGTTAAGCATTTTGTTAACCTACTCACAGGTAAGGTGAATGCAGAAATGACCACCTACAAACACTTGGATAACCCTTTCTTTGGAAAAGGAAAAGAAGAGGGAGGAGCCCATTGGAATGCTGTTTTAAGGCAAGTAATTGTAAAGGGGCTGGTAGGAAAGGAAATTGAGAGCTATGGGACATTGTTTTTGAAAGAAAAAGGAAAAGCGTTTTTAGCAGCTCCAAGCTCTTTTGAATTAATCAAAGAACGAGACTTTGTAGATGATTTAGGTGATGACATTGTTGTTAGCCAGAAAGGAGGCAGTGTATTGGACGATACATTATTTGGTATGTTAAAAGACTTGAGGAAAAAAATAGCTAAAGATAAAGGAGTGCCTCCATTTGTTGTCTTTCAAGATCCATCATTAGAAGATATGACTGTCCAGTATCCAATCACTCAAGAAGAATTAATGCAAATTCAAGGAGTTGGACAAGGTAAAGCCAAAAGATATGGAGCTCCATTTTTAGATTTAATAATAAAATACGTAAAAGATAATAATATTGAACGACCACAAGATTTTATTGTGAAGTCTGTAGTAAAGAAAAGTGGAGCAAAAGTTAATATTATTATGAATATTGATCGAAAATTGCCATTAGAAGATATCGCTAAAGGTATTGGGATTTCTTATGATGAGTTGTTAAATGAGATTGAGGTAATCGTCTCTTCCGGTACAAAAGTTAACTTAGATTATTGTATCAATGAAATGATAGAAGAGGATGCGCAAGAAGAGATTTATGACTATTTTATGGAAGATGCGGAAACAGATAGTATAGCAGAAGCCTATGAAGAATTTGATGGCGATTATTCAGAGGAGGAATTGAGGGTGATGCGCATTAAATTCATGTCTGAGGTAGCAAATTAAAACAAAAAAACATCTTTTTTTAAGAGTATTTGGACAACTATTCAAAAAAAAAATAGTTTCTTTGTTAAAGAATGTTTAATTTAATATAAATAATTATGAAAAAAATTTACTCTTTGTTGGCAATGTCAACAATTGTAGGAGCTAGTTTTGCTCAAGTTGCTCAGTTGGATATTTCTATGGAAACAGGAGCTGTGAAAACTTTAGATGTTGAAAGAAATGAAAACTTTTTAAAAGGAGTAGAAACTGATACTGCTGGGTGGAGCACAACAGGTAATTTTTATCCTGAGTTTGCGAACGCTGGAGGACCAGTTATTATTGGATACCAAGGTGGTGGATATTTTTATGGATCAAACAACGATTCATTAAATAGCTGTGCTCAAGGATACGAGAATGCTAATAACTCTACAGCTGAAATTAAAGAGATTTTAATTTGGTTTGCAGCAAAAGATTCTGTTTCTAACTCTGGAAGCATGAACATTAACCTTTATGAAATGTCTCAAAACAGAGCTATCGAAGATCTTGATAACTTTGCTGGTACTCCTGATGCAGAAGGACCAAACAATACTCCTGTAGCATCAGAAACATTATTACTTTCAGATGCTGATACAGCTTCTTCTTTAGTGCTTACTTCTGTAGTACTTTCTTCACCAGTTTCTGTTAATGGAAATTTTGCTGTTGAAGTAGACGCTAGTTCTTTTGCTGCTTCAGGTGATACTATTGGTATTGTTTCTGACGGTGACGGAAGTGGACAAGGATATAGCTTCGTAAGAAGAGGGCCTGGATACTACTGGATCGTAACTAGAGCAGCTTCAACTTCTGGTTTAGATAACAACATTGCTATCTTCGCTGTAATTGGAGATAACAACGTTGGAATTGACGATGATGAGTTCTTTAACGGAGTTCAGTTAAGTGCTTTCCCTAACCCAGCTGTTGAAATGACAACTATTTCATTTAATTTAGAAAGAAGCTTCAATAACGTTAAAATTAACGTAATGGATGCTACTGGAAAAATTGTTAACAGAATTGAAAAAGGAGCGCTTCAAGCTGGTTTATATAACGAAGTAATGGAAGTTTCTTCTTTAAGTGCAGGAACTTACTACTATACAATTTATGCTGATAACACTAAATTGACTAAGTCATTTAACGTTGTTAAATAATTGTAATAAACACTTTTAAAAAAAAGTCTCATTGATTAAGTTCAATGAGACTTTTTTTTTGGAAAAAATTGACCTTAAGCTGAAAGTATGAGAGAGAATATAGAGGCTATATAGGCCTCGTTTATTAATAAGATCGCTATTGTATTCTCTTGTGTTTAGGTTGTTTTTATAAGAACTAACTCATAAAAATTATCAGTCTTTTAGTTGGTGAAGACGTCATTCATTGCGTTGTGGTGTTGTTCACTTTTGTGTATAAGTTGTTCGGCTAAAAAGCTTAACAACCTGAAATCATTTTCTTTTACTTTGGACACTATTATGGATTTTACATGTAAGTAATTAACATGTAATTATTGTGTCTTAAGCGTGTTAATTATAAAAAATAAGCAATAAAAGTAAAATGAAAAATAAGCAAATTAAAAGTTTTTATTTATTGATTGTAGTTTTATTAGGGAGCTACATTGGTGTCGCTCAGAATGTAGGGGTCAATCAGGCTAATCCTAGTCATTCCTTACATGTCTCACCGGTAAACTTAGGAGAGGATCCATTGCGTATAGATGGCTTGCAAACATATTCTGTTGGAGACACCTCTTTATTAATGATTAATTCAGTAACAGGAGTTGTTAAATACATTAACCCAACCGATTTTATAGCCATAATAAATGATCAAATTAATACTGGTACAGATAATCAAAATATGGATAGTTTGACCCTAGAAGGGGTAACTCTAAATGCTTATATTGAAAATGGAACCGCAGCGAATATTAGTTTACAACCTTTAATTGATAGTTCAATACACAATGTGGTTAACCATGCAGATACTTTATTTTCTAATGAATCATTTAAGGATAGTATAGTCGCTTTGTTGTATCATCGTGCTGATACTTTATTGAGTAGTTCCATTTTTGTAGATAACCTCAGGGATTCAATTGATACAGATGTTGATAGCATAACTTTTGTTGGAAATACTTTAACAATTTATGAAAATGGAAATGGGGTATTTGTAGATTTGAGTGCTTTAAATAGTGCAGATAATGATCCTCAAAATGAAATCCAAGATTTAAACTTAACAGGGAATAACCTCTCTATTACGAATAATGATGCTCCTAATGTTATCGATTTAAGCCCGTATTTAGATAATACGGATGCACAAACATTATCATTGTTGGGGAATACTCTTTCTATTAGTAATGGAAATAGTGTCACTATTGTCGATAATGTAGATGATGCAGATAATAATGTAAGTAATGAGTTACAAACAATTTCAAAATCAGGAAGTATGGTTACACTCAGCCATGGAGGAGGAAGTTTTATTGATGATAATACACAGTTATCGGAAGCACAGGTAGATGCTTATACAAGTAATAACGGTTACCTGACAACATTTACAGAGATAGATGGCTCTGTTAGTAATGAGCTACAAACAATCTCAAAATCAGGAAGTATGGTTACACTCAGCCATGGAGGAGGAAGTTTTACTGATGATAATACACAGCTGTCGGAAGCACAGGTAGATGCTTATACAAGTAATAACGGTTATCTGACAACATTTACAGAGATAGATGGCTCTGTAAGTAATGAGTTACAAACAATCTCAAAATCAGGGAGTATGGTTACACTTAGCCATGGAGGAGGAAGTTTTACTGATGATAATACACAGTTGTCGGAAGCGCAGGTAGATGCCTATACTAGTAATAATGGTTATCTGACAACATTTACAGAGGTTGACGGAAATGTAGGTAATGAGTATAATATTAGTGTTTCTTTAAATGGAACAACTTTAAGTGTTGTTGATGGTGGAGGGGCTAAAACAGTAAACTTATCAAGCTTACGAGATGGAACAGGTACAGATAGTCAAACATTAAATTTAACGGGCAACACATTAAGTATAAGTGGAGGGAATAGTGTAGCATTAATAGATCGTATTAATGATGCAGATGCTGATTCAACCAATGAAATACAAGCGTTAAGTCTTTCAGGAAATGTTCTTTCTTTGTCTAATGGCGGTGGAAATATAATGATTCCATCTAGTGCCGATAATTTAGGGAGTCATATAGCTACTCAAAATTTAGATATCGCCAATAAAAAATTAGTGGGTAATGGAGGGAGTGTAGGAATTCTAATACAAAATGATGGACATACACGAGTCGAAAATTTACCACAGTATTCTCACCTAACTGATACCTTGTTGACCATTGCAGATGCGCAAGGAAATATACATGCACTTTCGTTAGAAGCTTTAGCTAACCTTTTAATTAATAGTTATGGAGTGCAAGGGATTGATAATAATTATCCTTCAGGTTCAGTATATTGTTCAGGGAGGCCAACAGCTATATTGGATGTGCTTAACCCAATAACGAATAAAACATGGATGGATCGTAATTTAGGAGCAATCCAAGCCGCAGCGAGTAGTAATGATACTGCTTCTTTCGGTGATTTGTATCAATGGGGGCGTTTTTCGGATGGGCATCAATGTAGAACAAGTTCAATAGAAAGTACAATAGCGTCAAATCATGTGCCTTTACATGGGAATTTTATTGTTAGCTCAACAACTCCTTTCGACTGGCTAGGAACGCAAAATATAGGGGTATGGCAAGGTATACATGGAGAAAATTCTCCATGTCCGAATGGGTATCGCTTACCAACAGAGGCGGAATTAGAGGCTGAAAGGCAAAGCTGGAATACTAATAATACCACTGGAGCATTTGGATCTCCAATTAGGCTTCCAGAGGCGGGGGGACGTAATTTTTCGAATGGAAACCTTATTGGGAATCTTGGAGGGTATTGGTCAAGTACTGTTAATAGCACTTTTTCTCGATTTTTGACTGTTAATGCTGTTGGTGCAAATGTTATGGATGCTAATAGAGCCAATGGGTATAGTGTCCGTTGTATAAAAGGAAACGAGACTCCGAGTGTTTCTATGCTAAACTGTAGTAGTGCCTCCCACACAGGAACATTGATAGCTGGAACAGTGGCGTCAGGAGTTAATACAACAATTAGTTATTCTGGGGGGAATGGTCTGCCATATACTGGAGAGTCCGTATTGTCTTCAGGAGTAACGGGATTAACAGCTACTTTAAATAGTGGTGTATTGGCCGCTGGTATTGGAAATGTAACTTATAACATAAGTGGAACACCAAGTAGTAGTGGAACAGCAAACTTTTCGGTAAGTTTAGGAGGGGAGACTTGCGTATTTTCGGTTAGTGTGAGTGCTCCATCGCCAACTTACCCAACAGGAACTGTTCATTGTTCTGGAACGCCAACTGCTGTTATCGATGTTGTTAACCCAACAACCAATAAGACTTGGATGGATCGTAATCTAGGCGCAAGCCAAGCGGCTACAGCAACTACTGATGCTGCTGCTTATGGTGATTTATATCAATGGGGACGCGCTGCAGATGGGCACCAGTGTAGAACGAGTACAACAACGAGTACAACTGTTTCAAATAATACTGTAGGGCATAATAATTTTATAGCAACAGGTCCTTTTCCTGGGAATTCTCCTTATGATTGGAGAATCCCTCAAAATTCAGCGCTGTGGCAAGGTATTAATGGAGCTAATAATCCTTGTCCTAGCGGTTATCGTCTGCCAACAGAAGCAGAGTTAGAAGCGGAACGATTAAGTTGGAGTAGTAATGATATTTCAGGGGCTATAGCATCTGTTCTTCGCATACCTTTAGCTGGTTATCGAGTGCATAGTTCTGGGGCACTAAACCTTGTAGGAAGTAATGGCTTTTATTGGTCTAGTACAGTAAGCAATAGTGATTCAAGGGTAATAGAAATTTCTAGTAATGGTGCAACAATAAGAATGCATTATAGATCAAGAGGATTTAGTGTTAGATGTATTAAAAATTAAAACGATATATGCTTATTAATGAGAGGTAATACAAAGAAAAATTGATAAAACTTCATTTTGATTGACATGAAAGTTCTGTTTGTATGATAAAATAGTAAAGTATGATAGAAAAAAGATACGGGGTTAATGTCTTTTTATTAATCATACTATTGAAGTGGGGGCTGTTTCCTTTAGGAGGTATGATAGCTTATGGGCAGTTAGGTGCTTTTAAGGAAAGTGCTTGTCCAGAAACCCTTACAGCAATAGTAGATGTATTAAACCCTATTACGAATAAAATATGGATGGATCGTAATTTAGGGGCTAGTCAGGTAGCAACTAAAACTACAGATTCCAAAGCTTATGGTGATTTATATCAATGGGGTAGATCTTCAGATGGTCACCAATGTAGAAATAGCTCTACGACAGAGTTTATTACTTCTAATCAAAGAAATGGAGAGTTTATTGTGCGTTTGAAAGCTCCTTTTGATTGGAGTGTCCCTAAAAATGATAATTTATGGCAAGGAATAAATGGTGTTAATAACCCTTGCCCGAGTGGTTACCGGCTCCCATCTCAAGCTGAGTTAAATGAAGAACGTTTAAGTTGGGAGAGTAATGATAGTAAAGGGGCGATAAGGTCTCCTCTTCGTTTTACTTTAGGTGGATTTCGAAACCTGAGAAGTGGTATCCTTTATGGCGTTGGTAGTTTTGGTTATTATTGGTCGAGTACAGTAAGTGATGAGTATGCGTATTTCTCTAGTTTTCATGATAAGGGAGCCTATGTTGGTTTACTTTTAAGGGCATACGGGTTTAGTGTACGTTGTATAAAGAATCAGTAGTAAATATTCAAAGTAGTTTTTTAATATAAAGTTCATGCCATGAAAAAAGAAGGAAAACTTAAAAAAATGTTATTGACTGTGTTAGTTGTTTGGAATACAGATACAATGTTGCTTTTTAGTCAAGGTCGTTTTTGTGAAGGATTTAAAACGCTTGTTGTTGAAGTTTACAATCCTATCACGAATAAGGTGTGGATGGATCGTAATTTAGGAGCAGCCCAGGCAGCAATAAGTTGTACGGATTCCAAAGCTTATGGTGATTTGTATCAATGGGGACGTTTTTCAGATGGTCATCAGTGTAGAAAAAGTCCAACAACTAATTCCAAAACTTTTACTGATAAGCCCATACATGATAATTTTATTGTTGAACCTTATTCTCCATGGGATTGGATGGTTAATCCGAGTAATGAATTGTGGAGGGGAGGGAATAGAAACAACCCTTGTCCCAAAGGGTATAGGCTGCCCTCTGATGTTGAATTAGATTTTGAACGAAAAAGTTGGAAAATGAATAATGGAAACGGTGCATTCGCATCTCCCCTACGTTTTACATTAGGAGGTTATCGAAGTCATAGCGATGGTTCGCTGAATAGTGTTGGGAGTTATGGTTGCTATTGGTCTAGTACAGTGAGTGGGGCACGTTCAAACGCAATGCTTATTACCTCAAATGACTCCTATGTATTTAGTGGAATAAGGGCAAACGGACTTAGCGTACGTTGTATAAAAGATAATTAAATGATTAGTCTTTTAGAGCCTTGAAGTATTCTTTTAATATAGAGGCATTAATTTCGTTTGGAGTAAATATTTCTAATATAGCAGGACGTTTATTCTCTTGTGGGTTAAAAAAAAGAGGAAGCTGTTCTTCTAACGTTGATGAATCGTCTGCATGATAGTAGTTGATGTGATGAGCACTGGCAAGATGTTTAATTGATGTGCTGTTCCCAACTTCAAAGAAGTCTTCTAACGAGTTTGTAGTGTTGGGACCAGGTATGATTCTAAAAATCCCCCCCCCTCCATTATTGAGAATAATGATTCTAAAATTTTGACTTAAATGTTGGTTCCATAAAGCATTGATGTCATAAACAAAACTTAGGTCACCAGAAATAAGGATGTTTAATTGATGAGGTTGATCATAAGCTATTCCAGCAGCTGTTGAGGTAGAGCCGTCAATACCACTCACTCCTCGGTTGCTAAAATAGTTGATGCCTTTAATTTGACTAAATAATTGCATATAACGAACAGGAGAGCTGTTTCCTAAATGCAAGTTGCAATTTTCTGGTAATGTATTGTAAATAGAGTTAAAGGCCTTTAAATCGCTCCATTTGGTCTTATGCATGTAATTATCATGATTTGTACGAGTAATTAGATGTCTTGTAAACCATTCATTCTTGTATTCGGAATCCAAGTTGTCATTGAGGTATGGCTTTATGGTTCTAAAAAATGAAGTGGGATCAATAGGTATGTGTTTGGTTAAGTGTAAATAGGTATCTTCTATTGGTGTATTATCAGCAATTCGCCAATGCTTTAGGTTCTTAACGTTTCTTAAAAATTGTTTGATTTTTTTTGAAATAATGGCGTTACCAATAGTAATTAAAAGTTCAGGTTCATATTTTTCAGGAGACTCAAATGTTGTGATAACCCTATCTATACAAGGAATAAAATTAGAGCTATATAAATTCGCTGTTGATTCGGTTAAAACAATGGTGTTTGAGAGGAGAGCAAACTCTTCCAAAATATAGTTTAGGGCTCCATTTTTTGGCAACTGACCACAAAGAATAAGAACTTTTTTATGCTCATTGTATATTGATGATAACGCTAAAATAGTTTTTTCTGCTAGGGTTTGTTCTACAGAAATGTTTTCAATATTCGTGACTTGAACTGTGCTTTTTTCAACGGTATTATATAGCGGTTCTCTGAAAGGAATATTGATGTGAACAGGTAATTTATTCTTTGAACAGTGAATAAGCGCTTCATTTATTTGTCGTTGACAATAATGAAGGTCTTCTAGGCTTTCACCTATAGGAAGATGATATCCAGAGTGAACGAAGTTTTGAAAAACATTAACTTGATTAATGGCTTGTCCTTCTCCATGATGAATCCATTCAGGAGGTCTATCAGTAGTAATAGCAATGAGCGGTATTTTTTGGTAAAAAGCTTCGCTTAATGCAGAAGAATAGTTGAGAGCAGCACTGCCAGAAGTGCAGCATATTGCAACTGGCCTTTGTGTAGATATCGCGACTCCAAGAGCAAAAAAACTAGCTGAACGTTCGTCAACGATTGAAATGCATTCAAACCTTTCATCATTGGTGAACGATAAGACTAAAGGAGCATTTCTTGATCCAGGTGAAAAAATTATTTTTTTAATGCCTTTAGCAGCAAATAGCTCAACTATTGCTTGTACTCTTTTACTTTCTGATACCATATAAACCCCAAAGGTCTATATTTTTTCAATGACAGCCAATAATGTTTGTGATTTTAATTGGGTCTCTTCCCATTCTTTTTCAGAATTAGAGTCATTGGTGATCCCTCCTCCGACATATAAGGTTAATACATGATCAAACAATTGCATACATCTCAAGTTTACAAAAATCCAAGCATTATTATGATCTTCTAACTCTCCTAAATACCCAGTATAAAACTCTCGATCATAAGGTTCATTTTCAATAATGAATTCATAAGCATTTTCCTGTGGCATTCCACAAATCGCTGATGTAGGATGTAAAGTGTCTGCAATAGCTTTTATGTTTGTTAATGTAGTTTTTATATTTATTTTGGTCTTTAAATGTGCCACTCTTCCCGCAACTATAGTTTCTGTATCGGATATGATATGCTTTATTTGTTGAACCATTAACTTTTGAGAGATGTCTTCAATTACATATTCATGTTCTTGAATTTCTTTCTTCCCCCATGGACTAATGTGATCACTTTTTTGACTTCCAGCTAATGCTATGGTATAGGATTCGGTAGGGGATACTTTTAGTAGTGTTTCTGGTGTGGCTCCCATCCACATACCAATATTAGGGATATTTAAAATATAAACGAGAGCATTTGTTTGTTGAGAAGCCAATTTTTCGAATGCTTGAAAGAGGTCAAACTGTTGATTAACGCTTTGATTAATAATTCTTGATGAGATGACTTTCGTTAACTCTCTTTGAGAAGCATCAATAAAAGTATTTAACTGTTCAAGGTAAGCAGTTTTACTTAACTCATGGTTAGTTTGCTTTTTCTCAGGAAAATTGATGATAATGTTTTTATCATTGAGTTCTTTTTTAGGAGCTTCTAAAATAAACGATTTTTGATTGTCAAAACTTTGAATAATAAAGCCATGACTTTGAGCTGAATATTCTTTCCAGTCTCCAGTTCTATAATATTTTTTATTAGAATACGGAGTTCGGTAGATAACGAAGCCTTCTGAAGAAGTTAAGGTCATAAAAATTATTTACGTTCCAAAATCATCATAGTAAGACGAGCTATGGAAATCATCTTCCCATGCTCATCTTTAATTTCAATTTTCCAAATATGTGTTGTCTTTCCTTTATGGACAATTTCTGCTTTACCATAAACGTATCCATCCATGATGCTTCCAACATGGTTGGCGTTAATTTCGATACAAACACCATAATGGGTTTTCGTGCCTATCATTAAATAGGTTCCAGTACTTCCTAAGGTCTCAGCTAATGCGACATTTGCTCCTCCATGCAATAATCCCATCGGTTGAAAAGTACGTTCGTCCACAGGCATTTTTCCAACAATATAATCGCTTCCAACCTCAGTAAATTCGATTCCTAATGTGTCAATTAATGTGTTTTTATTGATGGCATTAATATCTTTTACCTTTACGTTTTTTGGTATCATAGTTATTTTATTAATGATATTCTTTTGGTTGTTTGCCCTAACTCTGTTTGAATTCTTAAATAATATACACCTTTAGCATTATTGCTAAAATCAATAGGTGTATTAAGTTGTAGAACCTGAATTGCTTGTTGTGATTGAATAACCTTTCCAATAGCATCAAATAGTACGTATTCAATGTCTTGATAATAAGGAAGTTCAATGCTTAAGTTGATTAATCCATTAGTAGGGTTAGGGTAAACTTGAACCGCTTCTTCTATTTTGAAATTGTTGATCGAAGTTGGGCCTCCATTTCCAACAATTATTGTTATGGTATCTGTAGCTTCACAATTGCCTAATACTCCCGAGAGAACAACATTGTAAGTTCCATCAGTATTATAGGTGTGAGATGGAGAGCCTTGAGTGGAGTTTGTTCCATCTCCAAAAATCCAATTATAACTTGTTGCAACCGAACCATTATTACTGAAGTTAACAGTTCCTCCTACAGGAATCGTAAGCGGACTAGCATTAGCAACAATAGTAGGAGATGGATTTACATTAATCGTAGTGTTTACTGGTGTCCCATTACAATTTCCATTTTGTCCTATCACAACATATTGGGTTTGAGATGTTGGTGCTACAGTTATGGTGTTTAGTGTTGTACCATTATTCCAAACATACGACTGTGCTCCGTTAGCGATAAGTGTTACGCTATCGCCACTACAAATTGTAGGGTTAGCAGGTGTAACAGTAACATTTGGTTGAGTGTTTACTGTAATAGTAGTGGTTGCAGTTCTCGAACAACCTTGGGTATCATTAGCTATTACAGTATAGGTTGTAGTTTGTGATGGGGTTACAATATGCATTGTACCACTTCCTAAACCATTATCCCATGAGTAAGTCGAACCACTTCCTGCTCCTCCTGCTGTTATTGTTGCTGTATTTCCTAAACAAACAGTTTGGTCTGGAGTTACAGACAGGTTAAAACCTCCTTGGTTGGTTATTGTAGTAGATGTATTGGTTGTACAACCGTTGGCATCTTGTAAAACAATGTTATAATTGTTAGCAGAAAGTCCAGTAAATAATCCTGTGTTTTGAAAGTTTAATCCTCCATTAATACTGTATTGGTATGGAGCTAATCCACCAGTTTCTGTTACAGTGATGCTTCCATTAGCATCCATACACGTTTCTCCTGTAGTTGTCGCAGATACAGAGAATGTTCCACTCCCTTGAATTGTTTCAGAAGATATTGTAGAAGAGCACCCATTGGCATCAACAACCACAACACTGTAGTTTCCTCCTTGTAAAGTATTAAAGAATCCATTGGCTTGGAACGTAGCCCCTCCATTGATACTATATTGATAAGGAGTTGTTCCGCCATTAGGAATGATTGCAATGTTTCCATTATCATTACCACAGGTAGTATGTGTGATGCTCACAGTATGAGTCATAGGACTACTTTCATTGATTACAGCATTTCCTGTTGCTTGACATCCGTTGGCATCTTGTACGATAACTGTATAATTTCCACCACTTAATCCACCAAAAGTTCCAGATGCTTGAAAGTTACTCCCTCCGTCAATGCTATATTGATAAGGATAAGTTCCGCCAGTTGCTGTGTTAAACAACTGCCCATCACTTGAACCATTGCAACTTACATCAACAGCATTAGAAGTCAATGTAGGAGCATTTGAATTAATTAGGTTAGTAGAGCTAAAACCTTGACATCCGTTGGCATCTTGAACTACAATGTTGTAAGTTCCTACTCCTAAACTAGAGAACGTATATGGAGCAGAACCAGACGAAAAGGATTGCCCATTGTCAATGCTAAAATTATATGGTGAAGCACCGCCATTGACGTTAATAGCAATACTTCCGTCAATATTTCCACAGCTTGGATTGGTGTCAACAGTTGTAACAGTTAAAGTCCCAGTTCCATTATTAATTGTAACACTTTCAGAACTCTGACATCCTGAAGCGTCCATTACACTTACAGTATAGCTTCCTCCTGTTAAGTTTGTAAATGTATTGGAAGTTTGGTAGGTATTTCCACCATCAATACTATATTGATAAGGAGTTGTACCGTTGGTTGCGTTGATGATGATTTGTCCATCATTACCACTACAACTAGGTGTAGTCGTAGTAGATGAAATTGTTGGACCATCAGTAATGGTAATTTGTACACTATCTAAATATCTACCTCTACATGTTCCATCAACCAATAAATAGGCTGTATAGCTGCCAGAAGTAGAATAGGTAGCTGAGCTACTCGCACCTGAAGCAGTATCAATAGTAGCACCAGGGAAAAACCACGAATAGTTATTAGCATTTGTACCAGTTGCGTTAAAATTAATTGGAGTACCTGTACATGATGTTGTTGGTGTTGCTGTTATGGTAGCTGAGACAGGTTGATCAGTGACATAAGGTAAGATGTAGTGGGTTAGGTTTACATCCCAACTATCTTGGTCGTTATATGGATACCATGCATTATTGCTCCATTGTTCCCACCCTGTATTGGTAGGAGTGTTTACAGTGCTTGTTATAATGGCAAGAGAGTCGGTATTTCCAAAACCATTCATAGAGATTCCACAATAGAAAGGGTTTCCTCCGACATTCACAGGTGATGGGAAAGTAACGTGAAGAACACCTAAGCCAGAGTTTGAGGCTAGTGCATTATCTAGTTGGGCTAAGGTAGCAGTAGCAGTACCCAATATATTTCCAGGGGCTCCAGAGTTGTCTCCCCATACGTTAAAATCAACAGTCGCGCCATTTCCGCCGTCATTTACTCCATAAAAATAAATGTCAAGTCCTGTTACGTGTGTATATGGAGAGTAGTTGTTATAGTACTCAGCTTTTGAAATATCACTAAAATTATTCCAGCCAGCGATATATCCAAATGGGTTGTTTCCTTGGTTTGAAAGGTAAACAGTAAGTGAATCAGTAGCAACAAAGTTTGATAAAGTATCACAGCCAGAAGAAAGAACAACATTTATTGTTTGTGTTGAAGTACAAGAACCATTAGTATTCGTAGCAGTTAATTGTACTTGATATGTTCCAACATTATTGTAAGTGATATTGGTAGGGTTTTGTGAGGTAGATGTTGCAGGAGAAACGCCTCCTAGTCCTGTATTATCAAAGTTCCAGCTCCATGAAGTAGGGTTTCCTGTAGAGCCATCTGTAAAGTTGATACTTCCTCCAGCTATAATCGTGGTACTAGAAGCAGATATAGCACAGGTTGGAGGAGCAGATGCATTAGAACAAACTGTAGATGTTGTTAGGCTTGCTCTTCGAGGGCAAACACTTAAAACAGTTCTAATTCTTGCTTTTTGATCTTCTGTAAAGATGTTCATACAAGCATCATCTGTATAATCCATGTAGTTTTCAATCATGTCTACAGAACTACAAGAAGAACTTCCTGTTGGGCATCCGTAATTCGCAGCGCCTGCTAAAGGGGTGTCATTACAGTAATCATCTTGACTACAGTTACCATCTCCCCAAATATGTCTTAAACCAAGCCAGTGTCCTACTTCGTGCGTAGTAGTTCTTCCGAGGTTGTATGTTGGGTTTAAAACAAAAGACCCATCATCTAGGTCTGCTGTACCAAAAGCATTGTAGTTCATAACTACTCCGTCCGTATTTGCAGAACCTCCAGATGGATTTAATCCAGATAATCCTGAGTTGTCAGGAAATTGAGCATAACCTAAAAGAGAACTTGCGCTTCCTCCAAATCGACAAGTCCACATGTTTAAGTAATTGTTTGGGTCCCATATTGTTTGCGGTTTAAGGGTGCTTTCAATAGCATTTCTATCCCAAGAAGTTTGTCCCATGTTAACTCTGTCAATACCATTTGTAGTATTCCCATTAGGATCAATAGACGCTAAACAAAACTCAATTTCTACATCAGCCCCTACTGGATTGGTATTGTATCCACGACTGTTAGCCATTTTTCTAAAATCTTCATTTAACACTTGAATTTGAGAGAGTACTTGTGCATCTGTAATGTTCTCTCCAGAACCAACAGCATCTCCATTGTGAATGACATGAACAACAACAGGTATTGTTAAAACAGGTAGTTTTATTCCGCTTTTTTGTTGCTTGTATGCTTTTATCTCTTGTTGTAACCAAGCTTCAAATTCCAATTGACTTCCAACCTTAGCGTTTTCATTTCTTCTTATTTGATCATATTCGACTGTTGCACATCTGACAATACCTTTGTGATGATGCAAATGGGGATGATGTTGTGAAGTAATTAGATTACTAATTAGTACAAAAAGGAAGAAAAGTTTAAGGCTGAAATTTGTTTTCATGTTTACGGATCTTGTTGGTTAATCGAAAAGGAAGTGCACTATTTTTTTTGCTTTGGTTCGTCAGCAACTTGTTTTTTAGCTGTAGCCTCTTTTGGGGAGGTAGAACTTTGTGGTACAGCTAATGTTGGTAGGTCCTTAATTTTTGCTTGCTCCTTTATTGTAATTGGGGTTAAACTTAAGTTTTTGCGCTCAACAGTAGGTGTACTTTGGCTTTGGCTGTATGCAATAGAGCTGATCAATACAGCAGTTATACTAAAAAAAGTGTTTTTCATATTATAGAAATTTTGCTACGCAAGATAACGTTATTTATAATGAATATCAATAGATTCGTTTAAAAAAAGCAGGAGTTTGTCATTTTTTTGTATCCTTATTTATGGTTTTTCTAGATAGTGCTGATATTGTTTATATTTGCATAACCAATAATGCAAGAGCTATGAAAAATATACTTTTGGTAGAAGATGAAGAAAATTTACATGAGGCAATAAAGTTAAATCTTGATATAGAAGGCTACAGTGTAACTTCTGTTTTTACAGGTAAAAATGCGGTGTCTAAAGTCAAAGAAAAGAAATTTGATTTAATAATATTGGATGTTATGTTACCTGATGTTAATGGATTTGATATTTGTGAGACTATACGCTTAAATGATGAGCATACCCCCATTTTATTTTTAACAGCAAAAAGTGATTCAGAAGATCGAATAAAAGGATTGACGATTGGTGGAGATGATTATTTAACAAAGCCTTTTAATATTGAAGAACTCTTATTAAGGATTAAACTTTTGATTAAAAGGTCTGCAAAAGAGGTAAGCGGAACTCATGGAATATCAACCTTTCAAATAGGGGAGTTTACAATAAATTTTAATTCTTTTGAGGTTTCAAATAATGAAGGTGTGATCACTCCATTAACAAAAAAACAAATCAACTTATTGAAGCTACTTATAGATAAGAAAAATCAAGCTGTTAGCAGGCAGGAAATATTAGAAAAGGTTTGGGGCTATGAGATATACCCAACAACTAGGACAATTGATAATGTGATACTTTCATTTAGAAAAATATTTGAAAAAAACACAGCTCCGAATACCTATTTTAAATCTATAAGGGGAGTAGGATATAAGTTTACTCCCTAATTTTACAAAAGGTTAGGCAACCCTTTAATATTTTTTACGTCTATAAAGTAAGTAAATTCGAGATTTCTACCTCAATTTTACTGATTTTATATTTTCCTTGTTTAAGAAAAGATGGAGTTACTTATTGAAGTACTTCATCTTTTTTTTCTGAAATTATTTTTACACTCGTTGTTAGGGAGTATTCTAAAGCTAAGCATAACTCCATAAATAGAATACCAATCTTTATTTTGAGAATTACCTCTTTGTAAGCCATTTATGCCATAACTTTTACTGAGATCGGAGGCTAAAGTTCCATTTTCTATTTCTAATTGCGTGAGGTCTACATAGGTTCCACTAACATCATCTAAATAATCTGTAAATGTTTTTCGAATTCCGTATTCAGCACTAAGCGCAAATCGCTTAGAAAGATTTATTTTAACACCTAATCCTGCTGGTAAACTGATTTGTTGTGATTTATATTGCTTATTAGGGTTTTGAGAGGAGCCTTGACCTTCTGTGCCTAATGTTTGGAGACTAACCCAATCACCATTATTGTTGGTTTGAGGGTTCATTTTAAAATAGGTAATTCCTCCAAATAAATAAGGAGTTCCCTTATATTTTTTTTTCTCTCCTATTTCAAAAGGCATAAAGTTAATTTCTAATGCAGGCCCAATTTCTAGGATGGTAGATCGAAAACTTAGGTTAGAACTAGCGCTCTCTGCTGTTACTTTTCCATACATTAAGTGAGCTCTTAAGACAATTTGTTTATTATCTAAAGACCTCCTAAAAACACCACCAAAATTATAGTTGTAATTATTGAAGTGTGTATAAGGGTTGAGGTCTCCCATATAATAGGAACCACCTGCCATAAGACCAAATTCATCAACACTCTGAGCTAAAGAGTGAAATGTAAAAAGTATAGATAGAACAACAAGTTGAGATAATTTCTTTAACATAAATCATGATTATTAAAATTTAGGTAAATTCAACCTTCCTCTTAATAACTTATAATTTACAGATAATATTGCAAAGACATAAGAATCATTTGCTTGAGCACTTCCTCTTTGCTGACCAGGAATAGTCCAATGAGTTTGTCCCTCTTTATTTAAAGCTGGGTTTGATAAATATTGAACCATAGCACTTTCATTGGATTGATCAACATATACAGTACTTACATCATCAATATAATCGGTAAATGTATAACGAACCCCTGTTTCTAAGCCTATGCTCCATTGTTTATCAATAGCATACTTTAATCCAATTCCCATAGGAATGGCAACAGAAAAACTTCCATATTCAACTCCCTCAGTTTTGAGTGGTCTTAGTTTTTCCCAATTCCCTTGGTATTTAGCTTTAGGATTGTACCAGAATCCTCCAATTCCAGCAAATAAATAGGGACTAAGATGGTTCACTCGTTTACCTACAACTCCGTTTGAACGATAGATGTGACCAAAATATTCTCTAAAAGGAAAATAATCTACCTGCACAGCCAATTCAGCAATGGGAGATTTAAAGTGTAAGTTTCTATTTTGTCTATAAACTTCTTCAGTTAATGCATCATTACCACTTACCTGACCGAATGTAAATCCAGCTTTAGCGGCAATGTTGGGAGAGAAAAATCTTCTGTAACCTATTTGTATAGCAGGGCGCGTGGCATTAAATTCAAAGTCTCGAAAGCCTAAAATATTGTGCGATCCGACTCTGTTAGCTCCTCCTAGTTCCCCCAAAAAACTAGATGCACCTATACCAAAAGAAAATTCATTTCTCAAGAATTTCCAGCTCTGACCATTTATTCCTATGATAAATAAGGTAAAGCATAATGTTAGAAGTAAATTCTTTTTCATTTTTAATATCTATTCTATTCTTTTGTAGAAGGTTAAGCAAAAGTAATTTTTTTTTGTAAAATAACACAATGATTCTAATAGATATTTTCAATTAGTCGTCACTTTATGTTATCAAATGCCTTTTGGTGGTGGTTTTATGTTAATTTCTTACATCAGTTCCCCAGTGCATTTTCTTTCTTAAAGTGTTTAAAAAGCTTTGGTTTTCAAACTGGACAAGATTAATGTAGAAAGGGGCTTTAGTTACATATATTTCTGTAGAATTGGAAATCGTAACCGTTCTACTATCAAGTGTGGCAAGAAATTCTGGATCTCTGCCTTCAACTTTTAGCTTTATTTGAACATCATCAGGGATTACTACAGGTCTGGCCGTTAAATTATGTGGTGCAATAGGGTTGATGATAAAGTTTTTGGATCCTGGTAAAACAATTGGGCCTCCGCAACTCAATGAGTATGCTGTAGAACCAGTAGGCGTTGATATAATCAAACCGTCAGACCAGTAGGAGTTTAAACATTCTCCATCAATATAGGTGTTTACTGTCATCATTGATGAGGAGTCTTTTTTATGAATTGTTAATTCATTTAAAGCAAAATTAAAATTACCAAAAACATTGCCTTTGGTCTTAGCCTGAAGTAAGGATCTTCTTTGGAGTTTATAATCTCCGTTTTGAAGATTGTCAAGCATTGAATTAATCTCGTTTTTAGCATTATAAGCTAAAAAACCCATCCTTCCTGTGTTTAAGCCTACAATCGGTAGCTTAGAATCACCAACAGCAGTAATCGTATCTAGTAAAGTACCATCTCCTCCAATACTTAATAGAAAGTTAACAGGTTCGTTGATTTCATCAGCTTCTACATAAACAGTATGTTTCCCTTTTAATTCAATATGTTGAGTTAAAAAAGAAACAAATTTTTTATTAATATAATATTCAATCTTTCTTTCATTTAAACTGTTAAAAAGACTTTGAATAGCTTCCACTGCACTTTCTGGAAATCTTTTCCCAAAGATGGCTATTTTAATTTTTGCTTTGATAGTATTTAGGTATTTAAATAAGTAAGTAGTAATTGATAACGTTCTTTTAGATTGTCGTTGATCTTGTTTTGAGTGAAATAAGCTTTAACGACATAGTTATACCTATTTAGTGTTTGTAAAACCCCACCTATATGTTCTCTATTGACTTTAATAGTAACTTCCATTTTATTAGAATCGGGAGAAGAGGTTATATAAGAACTTAATATTTTAGTATCATTACCTTCTATAATTTGAGCAATTTGAGCCAAAGAGTAATCGACTTTATTAATATCTAAAATAATAATTGCCCCTGGTTCAGTAATGGAAGAGGAATTGGTGAATATAGAGGTGATTTTTGAAAGTGTAGTACAACCAATATAATTATCCATTCGGTCTAAAATCGGAACTAAGGTAAGGTTTAGTTCTGAAATCACTTTCATTACTTCATAAATATGACTGTCAGCATATACAAAAGGTCTGTTATAAGCAATGTTCATATTCTCGAGTGGAGCCGTAGCATCGTTTTGATCATAAATAACATTGTCAGAAATTAAGCCCAAATATTCTTTCCCTCTGACCACGGGTAAGTGTATTACTTTAAACTCATCCATCCAGTTTAAAGCTTTTTCCCCACTTTCATTTGGCTTTATTGGGGGAATAGTATTTATTATAATTTCTTTCGCTAGCATTATTGGTAGGTGTGTGTTAAGATGATATAAGACATAAATTATGCCTAAAATATTTTTTGAATACTAAAGTCTTTATTTAGTTTCGTCTATCTTTGTTTAATCATAAACAAAAGAGTACAACCTTTATTGTCAAAGATACAAAAAGTTTTTTATGCATATCCTTTTATTAACAGATGGCATAACTCCCTTTGTTACGGGAGGTATGCAGAGACATTCCGCTAACCTGGCAAAATATTTTACTTTACAAGGAGTAAAGGTGTCTCTTGTTCATTGTGTAGGAGATGGTGAACAGTTGCCTAGTGATGAGGAAGTTAATTTTGCATTGTTTGGTAATCAGGATCAACAACTTTATAAAATCTATTCATTTAATTTTCCTAAGAAAGGAAAAATGATTGGTCATTATATCAGAAATTCTTATTTGTACTCAAAGCAAATTTTTGAAGCATTAGATTTCTCTGATGTAGATTTTGTGTATGCAAAAGGGTTTTCGGGCTGGTATTTTTTAGAGCAAAAAAGTAAAAATAGACTATTACCTCCAATTGGTGTGAAGTTTCATGGTTATGAAATGTTTCAATTACAAAAAAGCTTTAAGCAGCGATTAAAAAGTTTTCTCTTGAAAGGGCCTACGATATGGAATAATGAACATGCGGATTATATTTTTTCTTACGGTGGTAAGATAACGGAGTTAATTATAGAAAATATTACTTTTCCTGAGAAGAATATCTTAGAGTTCCCATCCGGGCTTGATAATGAATGGTTGAGAACAACACCAATAAGTGTTGAAGAAGAAGCACCTTTAAGATTTGTTTTTATAGGCCGTTATGAAACCCGAAAAGGGGTGAAAGAGTTAAATAGTGCGATTCAAACTATTTTATTGAAGAAAGTAGAATTTGAGTTTCATTTTATAGGGCCAATACCTGAGGAAGCTAAAGTAAAACACCCTAAAATTACTTACCATGGAGAAATTAGCGATAAATCAAAAATGGTTAAGCTTATCGATACAATGGATGTTTTGGTTTGTCCGAGTCATTCAGAAGGAATGCCTAATGTGATCCTAGAGGGAATGGCGAGAGGATTAGCGATTTTGGCTACAGATGTAGGAGCTGTTGAATTTATAGTTGATGAATCAAATGGGAGGATTATTCCTCCGTTAAACCAGCAATTATTAGAGGAAAGTTTAGTTGAGTTTTTAATGTTGTCCAAAGTTGAATTGAAGAAGAAGAAGAAGAAGTCTCTGTCTAAAATTCAAAATGAATATCTTTGGGAGAAGTTAGCTATTGCTATGCTAAAAAAAATAAGTGAGCTAAAGAAGAAATAACGTTTTTAGCTGGGGGAATTATTTAGTGCATTAAAATAAGCGAAAAAGAAATAGACAAAAAAAGGAAGTGAAAGAAGTTAATTATACAAAAGTCTCTAAGTGGGTTGAGATCCTGATATTTCTTTCAGTATTTATTAACTCCTATGTATTCTTTAAGTATCCTTTTGAAGGTTATTTCTATTATTTGATTTTTTTAGCTTTGATTCCCTTATTTGTTCTAAAATATGGCTACCCTCAATATTTGGTAAAACTATTTTTTTGGTTCTTGGCTGTTGGTGGAACTTTTGTGCTCTCTGGTTATTACCAAATGTTTGACTTTATCAAGGTTTTTGGAGGAATGTTCATGTCGTTCACTTTTTACCATTATGTCTTAAAGTATTATAAGTTTAATTTATTACAAGTTTTTAGTGTCTATTTAAAGTGGTCTTATATTGTAGCTTTGATAGGAGTAGTTCAAGCTGCGTCTTATCTTGTTGGCTTTGAGTATGGGTACAACTTTAGGTGGTTGTTAAACAAATGGGGAGTAGCGGAAGGTGGTTTGATGGGAATTAGAATTAATAGTGTTTTTTCAGAGCCATCAGGTTTGGCAGCGGCATTGGCTCCTGCCGTTTTTGTGGCCGTCTACAACTTAATGCATAAAAAGAATTTTGTTTTAAGTAAACGAGCTTCTATAACCATTTTAATCATCTATATCATTTCGGGATCATCCACAGCATATATTGGAATATTATTGATTTTTATATTAATTTCAATGAGTATTAAATTTAGATATTTATTAATGGGGATAATTGGAGGAAGTATCATATTATTTTCTTTTTACAATGTTTCAAATGACTTTAAATCAAGAGTTGATAGTTCAATAGGATTGTGGATATATCAAGACTATACTATAGATAATACCAATACTTCGAGTTTTGTTTTGTATAATAATATTCATGTAGCGATTGAAAGTTTTAAAGAGTATCCTTTGTTTGGAACTGGTTTAGGCTCTTATAGTGTTGCTTATCAAAAGCATTCATTGACGAAGAATGTAGAGGTCATTGCGTACAATTTTGAATTTAATACATCAGATGGGAATTCGCTGTTGGTAAGAATGCTTGTAGAGCTAGGAGGGGGTGGAGTGTTTTTCTTTTTTCTACTCTTAGTAAGAGGTTTTATTTATCTAAGGATAGAAGAAGAGTTTTTAACGTATAAAATAATCAGTCAGGCAATTTTAGTTCTGATTTTTCTAAATTTGATGCGACAAGGGAATTATTTTTTGAATGGGTTTCCATTATTTGTCTTGATATACTACTATAACTGGAAGCAGTATCGAGAAGCACTTAGAGAAAAGGAAAATAGTATTGAACATGAATAAAAAAGTTTTGTTTTTGTATACAGAGTTGGCTGGGTATACCATTAATTGCATGAAAAAAGCCATGGAAAAACATGAAGGGGTATCCATTTCTGTTATTCGTTGGCCCATAGCAAATGAGGCCCCTTTTCAGTTCGATTTTGGAAAAATAAAACAATATTTGCGAAGTGATTTTACAAATGAGTCTATGCTACATTTGATTAAAGAAGAGCAAATAGATTTGGTCGTTTGTTCTGGTTGGATAGATAAAGATTATGTAAAAGTTTGTAGAGCAATAAAAAACAAAATACCTACGGTACTATTAATAGATAATCAATGGAATGGGAGTCTTAAGCAACAAATAGCAAAGCTATTAAGTTCTTTTTTGATACAGAGAAATTTTACTCATGCTTGGGTTCCAGGTGAAAAACAAAAGAAGTTTACGATCAATTTAGGGTTTCCGTCTGAAGCAATACAAAAGTATTTATATGTGGCAGATACCACTTTGTTTAAAAAGTATTATGATGAATTTAAATTACTAAAAGAAAAAAAATTCCCCAAGCGCTTTTTGTATGTTGGTAGATATGTAAAACACAAAGGTATTTATGACTTGTGGAATGCTTTTGAACAACTCCATCAAGAAACAGAAAATGATTGGGAGCTTTGGTGCGTAGGAACAGGTGAGGAGTTTGAGAATAGAAAAATACATCCCAAAATTAAACATTTTGGTTTTTTGCAGCCCTCTGAGTTTTCTGAAGTGATTATGAATAGCGGAGTTTATGTATTACCAAGTCATTTTGAGCCTTGGGGAGTTTCTGTTCAGGAATTTGGAGCAGCTGGATATCCAATGCTTTTAAGCAGTGCTGTAGGTTCTAAAGAATCATTTTTAGTGGAAAATAAAAACGGGTATTCTTTTTGTTCTAAAGATAAGAACAGTCTTTTGAGTGCTATGAAGAAAATGATAGAGTTATCAGAAAGTGAATTAATTAAGATGCAAATAGAGAGCATTCAATTATCTTTGTCGGTGACAACTGATGAATGGATAAAATCGTTAATGTCTTTTAAACTATGATAAAAATATTAATAACAGGAGGAGCTGGGAATGTTGGTGGAGCCCTAGCACGTAAATTAGTTACAAACCCTAATTATTTTGTTGTTGTAGCTGATAACTTATCTACTGGGTGTAAATCTAAATTACCAACTTCAGAATTAGAGAATTGGTCATTTGTTTACTGTGATGTTAACAATTATAGAGATATTTCCGAATTAATGTTAGCCTATAAGTTTGATTATGTTTTTCATTATGCAGCTGTGGTAGGAGTACAACGTACACAGGAGAATCCAATTCAAGTATTAAATGATATAGAAGGGATTAAGAATGTTCTAAATCTATCTAAAAACACCTCAGTTAAAAGAGTGTTTTTCTCTTCTTCATCTGAAGTTTATGGAGAGCCAGTTGAGCTTCCTCAAAATGAGAATACAACCCCTTTGAATTCACGTGTCCCTTATGCTGTAGTGAAAAATGTAGGAGAAGCATTTTTTAGATCTTTTAAACAATCTTTTGATTTAGATTATACCATATTTAGGTTTTTTAATACCTATGGACCTAATCAAAGTGTTGATTTTGTTGTTGCTAAATTTTTAGCATTAGCCTTAAAAAATGAACCTATAACAATTTATGGAGATGGTGCCCAAACACGTACTTTTTGTTATGTAGATGACAATATTGATACTTGTTTGAAAATTTTTGAAGAGGGACACCATTTAAATGATACCATTAATGTTGGAGGTGCTGACGAAATTTCTATTTTAGACTTGGCTAAACTGGTCATAAAGGTAGCTGGTTCTCAGTCAGAAATTATTCATTTACCCCCGCTCAAAGATGGAGACATGACTCGAAGAATGCCGGATAATTCAAAAATGAAAACAATTTTAAATAGAGAGCTCATCTCAATTGAAGAAGGAATTCGTTTGTTGATAGAAAATAAAGACTTTTTGAATCAAATTAAATAGTCATAAATAAATATAAGATATGTGCGGAATAAATGGGGTATATAATTTAAGAGGAGTAGAGAATCCAAATGCTGTAATTCAGAAGATGAATGAGCGTACAACCCATAGAGGTCCTGATTTTACTGGGGATTATTCCGATGAAGCAATTATACTTGGTCATAATCGGTTGTCTATAATTGATTTAAGCAACAATGCGAACCAACCTCTTTTTAGTAATGATCAAAATTTGGTGCTTGTTTTTAATGGAGAGATTTATAATTACTTAAAGTTGAAAGAAATACTGAAAGATGATTATGAGTTTAAAACAAGTTCAGATAGTGAAGTTTTAATTGCTGCATATCAAAAATGGGGTAAAGGCTGTGTACATAAATTAGAGGGGATGTTTGCTTTTGCAATTTGGGATAAATCTCAGAAAACGCTTTTTGTTGTACGTGACCGTCTAGGAATTAAGCCTCTGTACTATTTTGATAATAACCAAAATTTTGCTTTTTCATCTGAATTGAGAGGTCTTTTAGATTTACCATTTATTGATCGAAAAGTTAATGAGGAGAGTCTAGTTGATTATTTAAGATACGGAACGGTGCATGCTCCTAATACAATCGTAGAAGGGGTTAAAATGCTTGAAGCAGGTTACTATATTTGGCTTTCAGAAGATGAATATCAGGTAGAGAAGTATTGGGATGTGAATACTTTTATCAACAGGAAAGCTGAAAACCAAAGTTATGAGGAAGTAAAGAAAGAGGTGAAAGAACGCTTGTCTAAAGCTGTAAAAAATAGGATGCAATCTGATGTACCTTATGGTGCTTTTTTAAGTGGAGGAATTGACTCTAGTGCTGTGGTAGCATTAATGAGTGAAGCTAGTGATAAACCAGTAAAAACATTTTCAATTTCATTTGCTGAGGAAGAGTATAGTGAAGCTAAATATGCGAGACAAATCGCTGATAAATTCAAAACAGAACATACGGAGATCAAATTATCTCCAATGGATTTTCTAAAAGATTTGCCAGTAGCAATGGATGCTATGGATCATCCAAGTGCAGATGGTTTAAATTCTTATATCGTTTCCAAAGTAACCAAAGAGAAAGGAGTTACAATGGCTTTGTCTGGATTGGGAGGAGATGAACTTTTTGCAGGGTATGACATTTTTCATCGAGCAGTCAATTTGTTAGATAAAAAATGGTCCTATTCATTTCCTTTGGTTTTAAGGAAGTTGGCTGGAAGTACACTAAAGTTATTTAAGCCATCTATAGCTTCTGATAAAATAACAGAAATTATTACTCAAAAATATTTAGAATTACCTTTTTACTATCCTATTAATCGCCAGATCTTAACGGATGATATTGTAAAAAAAGTAATGAATAAAGTAGTGTTGCCTGAAAATCGAGTTTTTGAAATTGGGGTAACGAATTTGGATGTAGAAACTGCTGGCTTCAAAGCTCCTTTTTTGAGTAAAGTTGCTTATTTAGAAATGAATACCTATATGCAAAATGTTTTGTTAAGGGATGTCGATCAAATGAGTATGGCAAGTGCTCTTGAAGTTCGGGTACCATTTTTAGATCATCAATTGGTTGAATATATACATGGAGTTCCTGATGAGTATAAATTTCCTTACTCCCCTAAAAAGCTTTTAGTAGATAGTTTAGGAGATTTGTTGCCTCCGGAGATTGTAAATCGGGAAAAAATGGGGTTTGTCTTTCCTTGGCAAAATTGGCTAAAAAAAGAATTAAAAGCTTTTTGTGAGGAGCAACTAGAATGGTTAAAAACTCAACCTAGTTTTAATGAAATAGCAATTGATGAAGTGTGGAGCTTGTTTTTAGCAGGGAATTATAAAATAACTTGGAGTAGAGTTTGGCACTTGGTTGTTTTGGCGTATTGGTTGAAAAAGAATGAAATAGCAGCATAAGCTATTGTCTTTTTCGTAGTTTTTGTCCTTGTTTTTTAGGTATTCAGCCTATTTTTATATAATTCAGAAAATAGTTGTGTATAAAAGCAACCTATTTGTTAAATTTACGTTATCGTTTTGTTAGGCTTTCGAATCGAATTTCGTTAGCGCTTATTGATATGTAATGTTATGAGGGTTTTTATATTAGTATTATTTGTTGCTTGTTTTGGAGTATATTCGTATGGACAAGTCACTATAGCTCAAGGTAATATCACTTCGTGTAACGAAGTGATCTATGATTCTGGAGATGTTGGTGGTCCTGGCTATTCAAATAATGAGTTATATACGATTACTATTTGTCCAGATGATCCAACTAAAACAATTAATTTAGAGTTTCAAATCTTTAATTTGGATCCTACAAATACTGCTCCAGGTGGTCAGCCAAATAATGCCGATTTTATGTCTGTTTATGATGGTGATAATACAGGGGCAACATCGTTAGGAACCTATGTAGGAAATCAATTAAATGGAGTCTTGGTGGGGACATCTTCTTCAAATACCACTGGGTGTATTACTTTAACTTTTCAATCAAATGATGTAGGGACGGGTAACTTTACCATTTTGGCTACTTGTACAACTCCTTGTGCTCCACCATTTGCTGCTGCAACATCAGACCCTGATACAGTTGCTAGAATATGTAAAGGAGATGTCGTTGCTTTTGATGGTTCTAATTCATTTGCTCAACCTGGTTTTAATTTAGAAATGTATTATTGGGACTACGATAATGGAGCAGATCCTGATAGTGTTAGTGGCGTTACAACAACACATGTTTTTAATGACGAAGGGGCTTATCGAGTATCTTTAAGAGTAAGGGATGATAATCCTGATACAAGATGTTTTAATACCAATGCTGTAGAAATGGTGGTGTTAGTTGCACCAGACCCTGAGTTTGATCCTATGACAGTTGGAGGTCCTATTTGTTTAGGAGAGTCAGCCGTTGTAGAAGCTTTTCCTGATCAATATGCACAAGATTGGACAGGAGCGCCGTATGCCAATTTAGGAGGAGCACAATTTATTCCTGATCAAGTAGGTTCTTGTTTTACATCAACGTTAAATTTTGGAGTATTTAATCCTGGACAACAAATCACATCGATTAATGATTTGTTGGGGATTTCAATGAACTTTGAGCATTCTTATATGGGAGATTTACAAGTTAGTATTATCTGCCCAACCGGACAGAGTGTAATTATGCACAATCAGGGTGGGAGTGGAACCTTTTTAGGGGTTCCAATAGATCCAGGTCCAGGTCCAGGAACAGGTTGGGATTATACATGGAGTCCTACTGCTACTAACGGAACTTGGGTCGATAATTCTGCAGGAAATACTACTTTGCCATCAGGAACATATGAAAGTTTAAACTCTTTAGGAGGTTTAGTTGGGTGTGATTTAAATGGAGTATGGCAAATAGAAATTTGTGATTTATTAGGGTCAGATGATGGATATGTTTTTAGTTGGGGAATTGATTTTGCTCCTCACCTTTTTCCAGGGGTTAGTTATTTTAAACCAGAGATTGGATTACTCGCAGACTCATCATATTGGGCGCCAGACCCAACTGCAGCAATGTCAGCAGATGGGAATACAATTACTGTAACACCAACTTCAGCAGGAAGTCATGCTTATACTTATACTGTTGTAAATAATCACGGTTGTACAAATGATACTACAGTTAATGTGACGGTAACTCCTAACCCGATAACAGATGCAGGGGTAGATGCAACAGTTTGTGCAAATGTTCCCTTTCAATTAGGGGCAAGCGTTTCTCCCAATCCAGGTGCTGTAGTGTATAATTGGTCTCCAGCAACAGGATTGTCTAATCCTAATGTTGCCAATCCTACTACTACCATTACCAATGATATTACTTACACCGTTCAAGCATACAGAGCTGGACATCCACTTTGTTATACTGAGGATCAAGTCACATTAACAATTACAAACCCGCCACCAGCAGGAGCAGATAATTCTGTCGATTATTGTCAAACTGACCCAGCAGTAAACTTAAATTCGTTACTGGATGGAACAGCTACAGCAGGTGGAGCATGGTTTGATAGTAATGGAAATACACCAGCATTAGCATTTAATCCAGCAATGCAGTCTACAGATACTCTGATCTATGTAACAGGTGACCCAAATATTGGTTGTACAGATACAGCTCAAATAGCTATTCAAGTAGCTTTGCCTTTCGTTTTAAGCTTATCCAATGATACTACAATTTGTGAAAACGGAACCGCTATTATTGGTGTTAACCCTACTGGTGGTTTTGGTGCTCCTTATGTTGAAACTTGGAATCAAAATTTAGTAGGAAATGGACCGCATAATATAAATCCAACAGCAAATGAGTGTTATGATGTTTTTGTGACTGATGCTAATGGTTGTATATCTTCTACTGAAACTGTTTGTGTAAACCTTAACCCTCCATTGCAATTAACCAATACAGGAAATACCACAATTTGCTTAAATACAAGTACTTTGCTAGATGCTGTGATCTCAGCAGGGGGAGATGGTGGCCCTTATAATTATGAATGGAGTGATGGTACCAATACTATCGCTGCTATTAGTCAAGTAAATGTTTCACCAACAGAATTAACACAATACTGCCTAACAATGACAGATAACTGTGAATCTACTCCTGTAACTGAGTGTTTAGAAGTTGATTTATATGAGCAGCCTGAAGCTTCTTTTAGTGCAGATAAAGTTGATGGATGTTTTCCTATTCAAGTCACTTTTACTAATGAAACAGCACCTCATTTAGTAAATAATGTGTTGTGGAGTTTTGGTAATGGTTCTTTATCCGATGCGCTTGGAGATGTAACGACTGTTTATGGAGCTCCAATATGTTATGATGTTAAATTAACGGTTACATCTCCAGATGGGTGTGTTGACGATACGCTGATGGTCAATTATATTTGTCCTTTTGACTATCCTACAGCAGAGTTTAATATGAATCCTAACCCAACAACATTCTTTGATACCAATATCGATTTCGAAAATTTATCTTCAGATGATGCTATACTATATAACTGGGATTTTGGTGTAGATGCTAATCCTCCGACAGCTACAGAAAAAGAGTTGTTGGTAAGATATCCGTCTGAAAAGACTGGGATTTACCCTGTTACTTTGGTTGTAGAAAATGCAGATGGATGTACAGATACTGTAACACATGAATTAGTGGTTAATAGTGTTTTTACGTTGTATGTTCCTAATGCTTTTTCACCTAATAATGATGGGTTTAATGAAACTTTTGTTGTACAAGGAGAGTCGGTTTCTACTGAAGGGTTCTTATTGAGAATATTTGATAGAAATGGAGGTGTAGTGTTTGAAACAACAGATATGAATGAAGCTTGGAATGGAAATTCTGCCAACGGAACACCATTGCCGACAGGAGTGTATGTCTGGAAAGTAGAGGCAAAAGATATTTATTCTGATGAGGTTAAAGAGTCTTTTGGGCATGTTTCTTTATTGAGATAAAATCTTTTTATACTTTCGTTGTGTGAAATTAATAAAGAGAACGGGAAGTATAAAAAATACGGTTGCTTTACCTGCTTCTAAAAGTGAGAGTAATCGAGTCTTGATTATTAATCAACTAGCAGGAGAGGAGTTCAATGGTTTGAAGAATCTTTCTGATGCTGAGGATACCAAAATTTTAAAACGTTTATTACAAACAAAACAAGAGAGTCTAGATGTTGGCCATGCAGGTACAGCTATGCGGTTTTTGACAGCTTATCTTGCAATTAATAGTAAAGATAGAGTTGTAGAATTAACGGGGTCAGAAAGAATGAAACAACGACCAATTAAATTGTTGGTTGAGGCACTAAATAGTCTAGGTGCAGAAATTCATTACCTTGATCAAGAAGGGTATCCTCCCATACAAATTAGAAAAGGGAAGTTACTTGGAGAGCAAGTTAGTATAGATCCCTCAATTAGTTCACAATACTTGTCTGCCTTATTAATGATTGCTCCGTACTTAAAAAACGGCTTGAACATAAAACTGGAGGGAAATGTCGTGTCAGCTCCATACATTGAGATGACGATTCAATTAATGCGTCACTTTGGAGTAAAAGTTGAAGAAAAATCTGGAAGCTATTTTATTCCTAACCAAAGATATATTTCAACCCAGTATGTGGTTGAGTCTGATTGGAGTGCAGCTGCCTATTGGTATGAAATGGCTAGTTTATCTGATCGTTGCGAAATTCAATTAGATGGTTTAAGAGAAAATAGCTTACAAGGAGATACAGCTCTTACCTTTATATATCAACAATTGGGGGTAGAAACTGTATGGAATAAAAGAGGGGTGCTTTTAAAAAAACAAAAAAACGTCCAATACGATTATGATAAGGTTTATCAGTTTGATCTAATTAACTCACCAGACCTAGCTCAATCTCTAATATGTACATGTGCAGGTTTAGGAATTAAGGCTTATTTCTCAGGTTTGTCAACACTCAAAATTAAGGAAACAGATCGGTTATTAGCTTTGCAAAAGGAGTTAAAGAAGATGAATGTATCATTGGAAATAGGAGACGATTATGCGAGCTTATCCTATCGTGCTATGCTAAAGCGTCCAACTGCTCCAATCGATACTTATAATGATCATAGAATGGCTATGGCTTTTGCTCCATTGGTCTTAAAAGTTAATGAAATGGAGCTTAATTCTCCAGAAGTAGTTAAGAAGTCCTATCCCTCTTTTTGGGACGATATGCAGCAAGTAGTTGATGTTGTACTTTAAAATATCTATAGAGTGAAATCTTTTGTATATCTTTGCTTTAGAATTAATCTAAATAATGAATTATGGGATTGTTTTCGAAGAAAGAAGAAAAGGCAGTAGAGGAAAAGAATAACGAGGAGTTGCCAAAAGATAAAGCAGAAGCTAAAAAGGTATTGGAGAAAAAGATCATCAATGTTTTAAAGACAATACATGATCCAGAGATTCCTGTTGATATATTTGAACTAGGTTTGATATACGAGATTAAAATAGATGATGATTTTAATGTTGCTATAGAGATGACATTGACTTCTCCAAATTGTCCAGTTGCTGAATCAATGCCTAATGAGGTTAAAGAGAAAACAGGGTTTGTATATGGAGTTAACAAAGTAGCTGTAAATATTGTTTTTGATCCACCTTGGACACATGATTATATGAGTGAAGAAGCAAAGTTAGAATTAGGTTTTTTGTAAAAAAAATAAATATAATGGAGGGGGAAATCATAAATAAAGTTGCCAAAAGTGGCTTGATAACATTTAACCTAGAAGATTATTATCCTAAAGGAAGACGCGTTATAGTCGATATAGAACCTTTCTTATGGAAAGGAATAGTGGTGAAGGAAAAGGAGTTTAGAAAAGCGGTAAAGGCTTTTGATTGGGCTCAATATAAAGGGCAATATGTTGCTTTGAACTGTTCTGCTGATGCTATTATTCCCAGTTGGGCTTACATGTTAATTACCATAGAATTGATGGATTATGCACATCAAGTGGTGTTAGGGGACTTAGAAGACCTTGAAAAGGTAATGTTTGTAGAAGCTTTGTCTAAAATTGATTATACACAGTATACAGACAAACGAGTAATCGTAAAAGGGTGTAGCCATTATCCCGTTCCTGAAATGGCATATTCTTATGTTATTCAACAAATGAAACCCTATACCAAATCTTTGATGTTCGGTGAAGCGTGTTCAACTGTTCCGCTATATAAGAAGAAATAAAGTTTAGGCTAAACTTTTTATTTTGTCCATTATAGAGTAAGCCAATTCATTAGCTTTTTGTTCATTTTCGCTCTCGGAATAGATTCTGATGATTGGTTCCGTATTACTTTTTCTTAAATGAACCCATTCTTTTTCAAAGTAGATTTTAACCCCGTCTATAGTGTCAATTTCATTGCCCTCAAATTCATTCTTAATAGATTCTAAGATGGCATCAACATCCATGTCTGGTTCTAGTTCTATTTTGTTTTTAGATATCGTATATTGAGGGAATTTGGCCTTAACTTGGCTCATTTTTGTGCCACATTCAGCTAAGTAAGTCAAAAATAAAGCAATACCAACTAAAGCATCTCTACCATAATGTAGTTCAGGATAGATAATTCCACCATTTCCTTCACCACCAATTACAGCTTGAGTTTCTTTCATTTTAGCAACGACATTTACTTCTCCAACAGCCGCAGCTTGATAATTACAGCCTTTAGCTTCAGTAACATCTCTTAATGCCCTAGTAGAAGACAAGTTTGAAACTGTATTCCCTTTCGTATTTTCAAGAACATAGTCAGCAATAGCAACAAGTGTATATTCTTCTCCAAACATGGTTCCATCCTCATTCACAAATGCCAATCGATCTACATCAGGGTCTACAACGATTCCTAAATCCGCTCCAGTAGCTTTAATTTTTTCAGAAATTTCCGTTAAATTTTCTGGTAATGGTTCAGGGTTATGTGGGAATTCACCAGTTGGTTCAGAATAAAGTTCTATAACTTCTTTAACTCCTAAAGCTCTTAAAAGGGCAGGGACAAAAATCCCACCTGTACTGTTAACACTATCACAAACAATTTTAAAATTAGACATTTCAATCAATTGTTTGTTGACTAAAGGTAAATTCAGGATTGCATTGATATGTTTTTCAAGATATGAATGATCTTGTTTTACTTTCCCTAGCGCATCAACATGAGCAAACTCAATGTTCCCTTGTTCAGCTATTGCTAAAATATTTTTACCTTCTTTATCAGAAATAAACTCTCCTTTTTCATTAAGCAATTTTAATGCATTCCATTGTTTAGGATTGTGGCTAGCAGTAAGGATGATTCCTCCTTGCGCTTTCTCCATTGGAACAGCAACTTCGACAGTTGGAGTTGTTGATAAATCCAAATCAACAACGTTAATCCCTAGCCCTTGTAATGTTCCTATACACAAGTTTTTGACCATCTCTCCTGAAATACGAGCATCTCTACCAACAACAACAGTAGTCGTGTTAGCAGAATTGTTGTTGAGTATCCATTGGCCATAAGCAGCAGTAAACTTTACTACATCTATAGGTGTTAAGTTATCTCCAATGTTACCTCCAATTGTTCCTCTAATTCCAGAAATTGATTTTATTAACGTCATTTTAATCGAATTTGTGCCAAAAATAAGCATAAAAAAAGAGGCAAAGCGCCTCTTTTTAGTAAAGTTAATAACATTCTATTTTTCAATAATTAATGGAATATTATTGGATATGGTCTTGTGTTGACTAAGAATTCTAACCGTATAGATACCAGAGTTTATTTCATGAATAGGTATTTCGATATTGTTATTCCCTTCTAAACCTGTAGTGTTTATCGATTTAATCATTTGTCCAATGCTGTTGTAAATTTGTATAGAAACACCAGCATCATAATTATTTAAATGATAGTTAACATGAATGATATTGTTAGCAGGGTTAGGGTATACCTCTGTAATTTGTTCAGTTTTAAAGTAAATATGTCTAGGTCCGTATTCTTTGGTGTTACCATCTAAATCATATTGGATAAGCTTATAATAAGAATCTCCAGCAATAGGGTCAGTGTCTGTATATTGATAATCAGTTTCAATTGAACTATTACCAGCGGCATTTAGTTTACCAATAAATTCCCAGTTTTCAGCATCAGTACTTCTTAAGATATCAAAGTAATCACTGTTAATCTCTGTTGTGGTAGTCCAAGATAAATGAACGGAATTATCAATAGGTTGAGCATCAAAGTGCGTGAGTTCTACAGGAAGTGGTGCTCCAAATTTGGGGTGAATGACAAAATGTGAAAATGTACTCGTTTGAAATTCTAAGTATAATACATTTGATGAAGAAGTTACTGATGCAGGAACTGTACCAGCACTAGTGATGGTCATCAAGCTAGATCCTCCAGAGAAATCCATTACATTGTTGCTAAACTTAGTAACGTCAAGATCATTCACACCTAGAGTTGTACCATAAGCAGTAGATAAAGCATTTAATTCAGCTTGAGTAAAATAAAGTCGAATAGTTGCCAATTCTTGGTTGGTAGGTGTGATACCAAATCTCCTTTGTAAATAAGGGAAATTATGGTGGGGAGGTACGAAGAAAAACTGAACTACAGGATCAATACTCACTCTAACTAACGTATTTCCTAGTCCCGTTCCAGCACTAGCATCATTTATAGAAGCGATGATTCTTTGAGGTGCAAATAGTTCATCTTGAAAATGAACAAGTGTATTGTCATTATCTAAAAAGCATGATTTTCGATCTCCATTCTGAGCGATGTCTGCAACGTTAGGAACGTCATATAGAACGTCAGAATCTATAATTGTACCAGCACTAGGAACACCACAGTTGTCGGCAGAAAATGCAGTAACATTATAGGTGGCATCTGCATAATGTGAAGCAGGTAGCGTAAAAGTAGAAGCTGAATTTGGGATGGTAACTGTAGTGGCTGTTCCTCCATTTATAGTATACTGAACAATGTAAGGACCAGAACCATTTAGATTCCAAATTAAATCTTCATTAGCTCCAGGGCAGGTAACTACATCTGCATCTGCGTCAATTGAAGAAGCAAAAACAAGAGGTCTGGTAAAATCCCAAATTCCAGTAGCAGAGATATTATTACTATTTACTCCTGTAAAGAAACTAAAAGCAGGATCATCAGATGAAGCAAGGTTGTCTTCAACTGAAACATAATCAAAACAAAAAGATAGCATTGAACCTCCTGTGTTTAGTTTGTGGAAGTTAGAAACAGAACCTGTTGTTGTTGATTTTATAGCAATTTCATTTCCTGGTGCCCCAGTAGCAATTAATAAACCATTAGGAGCATTTAAAGTTTGAGTTTGACCACCCTCCAATCGATAAACGTTACCGGCAGTAAATTCTAAAGTGTCATAACTGTGCGATCCATAAATTCTTGCACTACAGTCAAATTTCATATATTCAGTTTGGATATTGCTACCTATTAACATAGGAGAAGTACTCACTACAGAGCTTGTACTAGTAAAATTAACATGATGTAAATTTAAAGCTCCGGAATATAAAATAGGGTTGTTGGTGTTGGTAAAATTAATTACCGAAGTTCCAGGGTTTAAAGAGAAATTGGTAGAGGTTATGGTATTCCAAGTGTAAACGTTTCCTGGGCTATTAGGATTTAAATAGTTTCCATTTCCAGAAATGTTAACAATTGAATTGCTTAGGTTTAAAGTTCTAGGTGAGCTATTTGAACTATGAAACCTCCTCATTTCAAAATTTTGTCCATTGGTATTTAGTGTACCACCATTGATGTAGACATCTTTAGTGGTAGCTAGTTTGTTATTTAAAACAGTCCATGCTCCAGATGAATTTACAAAGGTTAGATCACTACCTAATGTTGTACCTCCAAAGTCAATTGTATTACCTGTTGTATTTGAAATAAAGTCCCAATTTCCAGAAAAATTAGAAGTCGACATAGTTCCGTCAGAAGCTACATTACCATTTACCATTAAACGTCCAGAGTTGGTCAGGTTGACGTTTGATCCAGTAGCTGTGATATTGTTACAGCTAATAGCACCTGTAATAGCAATGTTTGAAGTGCTTCCGTTAAAGCTTAAATTGTCAAATACAACATTGTCATAAGGTCCTGGAATACAAGTGGCATTTCCTTCAGTGTTGACTGGGTTAGTCGTCCAGTGGCCAGGTGTATTCCAAGGGTTGCTATATATTGAGTTCCCACTACCATTTAAGGCTCTCCAATAATAGGTGAAAGTTGATGCTGGTGGGTTAAAAGTCCAATTGGTGTTGCCTCCTAAATCTGAACAGTTACTTACAGTATGAGGGTTTAGTGAATTTGAATTCCCTATCAACGTAAAAGCAAAATTGATAGCTCCTGTGAAGTTAGCGTTAAAAGGATTACCATTAATTCCCTTTATCGTAATAGGTTCAGAAAAACAAGGAGCAACTGAATTAACAGTATTAGTAACAGTAAGGTTGTTCGTTATTCCAAATTCATAAGTTTTTCCACTACTTAAATTTAAGTCTCCATTGATGGTAAGTGAGGTGATATTACCATCTGTAGTTCCAGTACCTAAATCAGCATAAAAACGAGCACTACCATTCAAGGTAACATTTCCATCGTAGGTTACAGTTCTGTTTTTTAAATGGTCTCTAATTCTAAGTGTAGAGTTGGCGTTTTGTAAGGTGAAATTTGGAAAATGAGGATTCCCTCCCCATCCATAAATAGAAACATCTGAAGAAGTAGAGGTGAAAATTACATTAGAATTGGAGTTGTAGGTCATGTTGGACTGCCCCCCCGCGAGGTACCATGGGTTGTTATTAGATAGTGTAACTGTAGAGTTACTAAGGTTTGTGCTTCCACTTCCTCTAAAATAGAGTCGAAGTCCAGTTAGGTTATACCCTCCAGAGTTGAATGAATTTTGACGGAAAAAATAAACATAATTAAAATTTAAATGATCTAATAGTGTATATTGAGAACGGTCTCTAAAGTACATCCAATTGATTGTTTTCCCCGCTGTAAATATTGTGTTACTGGCTTCTCCTTTCATGTTAAAAGTAGCATTGGTTGTAAAGTTTATGTCTGTATCCAATTGCATATTTCCATAGACGTTAATAGCTGCACTTCCAGAGAATGTTGTAGGAGCACTAATTGTCCATGTCATGTTATTACAATTAGCAGTAGCATTTAGATGGACAGTTTTTCCATTGGCCATTGGAGTGAAAAAAACATTGTCTGTTTGGAGAGGAGCACAGTCACCAGCTGTTAATAATGGTGTTCCTGATGGAGAGGTAGACCAGTTTGTTGGTTCAGTCCAGTTGGTATTGGTATTTCCAACCCAATACAAATCTCTAGCTGTTGGCGCTGTGATGTTCCACCCTGTAGTTGTTCCTATACCAAAACCAGAAACGGTATGCCCTCCAGTACCATCGTTACACCTTAGGTTGTCAATAATAAATCCATTCATTGGGTCTGCGCTCACAGATGAAGGCATTGTTAAAAGTCGGTTGTATTCACTTCTAAAACGAGTTGGGTTACAAGGATTTCCTGCAGCAATTAAATCCCCTGTAATAGTTTGATGTCTGAAAAAATTATGTTCCAAACCAACCGAGTTTATTTGAAGTACATTAAAAATATGTTCATGATGAAAATATAAATAACCATTGGTGATTAAAGTGTCAATATTACAAGGGTTAGGACCAAAATGATCATAGAATCTACCAGTACCAGTGTGGTTAATGACATTATAGTTCATACCTCCTAACCTTACAAAGGGGCTTGTGGTTGTGAAAATAATTTGTGAAGAGCCGGCATTAAAGCTAAAGTTTGATGGGGTTGTACCTCGACCTTCCCAAGATGAGTTAGGAGCATTTGTAGTATTGTAAGGATACCTATCGTTTCCTGAAGTTCCAGATATTGTAACAATGGAAGAGTTTAAGTCTAAGATTCTATTGGTCGAAGTTCCACCAGTTTTTACATCCGAATCAAAAGTTAAAAGGTTCAGGTCGTGATCGTTAAAACCGTCATTGGTGGTGAGGTGACCAAAAACAAAATTCAAACTTCCTGCATTAAAATCATCCTGTAAAGCCCATTCTCCACCAATCCCATCAAACTGAACTGCTGATAAGTTATGTCCAGCGGTTGCAATTGTATTTCCACTATTGGTCGATTTGAATAAAAGTTCAGGTCCAGAAGAGTTTCCTCCTACCACGTTCCAGTTCATATTTGTTTGAAGCGTTAAACTTCCATAAACTTCTAAAAAACCAGGGTTGTTAAGCGTAAAAGTAGGTGTTCCTAAGAGAGTGTTAATGGTAGAACCAACGTAAAAATTATTACATCTAGCTTGGGTATTGATCGTAATGGTTGTTGTACCTCCGCTACCAGCAAATGATCCCGAAGTGAAAAAAACATTATCAATTGAACGTGGGGCTTGACAAGGCTCAACTCCAGCTACAGAACCTACTCTCCATGAACATGGAGTATTCCAGTTTCCGTTGTTGGATGCATCTGTTCCTACCCAATATAAATTTAAACTTGTACCATTTCCATTACAGCTTGAACTGGGACCTGATGGACATTGAGAATAGGTGCTCCCATTGATAAGTAGTAGCAAGAATGAGAATAGTTGAATAAAATTTTTCATAAAAAAAGTGCTAATTAAACAGCAAATTTATCCAGAACTATTACAAAAACAAAAAAACTATTGATGAAATAAATAGTTTTTATGATGAGTTGTTGTTTTATTTAGTTACAACTTTTCTGATTTTTGATTGATGAAGCCCATTAAATATAAGGATGTATACTCCTGCCGGTTTATTGGAAAGGTCAATCTTTTTTGGTTCATAGGGGGAGAGTTTTATATTCGATTGAAGTGCTTTACCTTGGAGGTCATAGATGTTAAGGGTGCTTTTTTGGGGTGAGCTGACCTCAAAAAGCTTATTTTCAATGTTGGAAATAGTGATTCTTTCAGAAGAATTTTCAGAGATTAGGGTACAGTCTAATAGGTCAAAGCTAATTGAAACGGAGTCAGCTGGGCAAGCATTGTTATTTACAATATAGGTAAATTGTTGTATTCCAGTAGTTGTATTAGAGAAGTATACTTGGTCATCAAAAATATCGTTCCCTTGGTGATCATACCATGTGCCATTAGTTTGAATGAGCCCGCTTAATGTACTGAATAAATAAACCGTTGAAGAATTACAGTACTCTAGGTCTTCTATAGGATTTCCTGCATAGTTTGTTTCGGAAATTATGATGTTGAAATGAGTAGTGTCAGCATCACAGACATTCGTGTTGATATAGTTTACCACTTCATGGTTGTGAGTCATGTTTCCAGCTACTAAAAGAGAGTCATCTATAATAGCGTTTGGATTTTCGCTATAATTCCATTCTCCTTGAATACTGTAGTTCTGTATGTTTGAAAACAGGTTAACGGTATCATTGATACAGGTGTTTAAACTATCTAAAATAGCATTTCCAGAAGTGTTTTCTAGGGAATAATCTGCTACAGAAAAAAGAATCTCATCTTCAATTGTAGGGGTGTAGCTTCCAATCCAAAAAAAGACAGTGTCGAGTGGTGTTAAATCACATAATTCTAGTGCGGCTTTACCAGGTGCATTACAGACGTTTTGAGTTGATGGCGAAGAAAAGCTCGCAATTCCATGTGTAGTAAATGTAGTGAAATCACTACAGTCACTAATACTGTATGCCCCTAACTTAGTGTTAAAATTAGATAAACATGTTTCAATGACTAAGTGACCAGAGTTAGGAACAATGGTTTTAAACCAAATGGTATTGTTAGGGGAGTTCCCTAGTAAAAAGTTTTCGGCAAATTGAATTCCTGCATTTTTATTATGAGTATGAATGGTTTGGCCATCAGCTGGAACGAAAATGGCATTACAAGAACTGTCGTTAGTTATGGGAGTGTATATTGTTAAAGGGCCAACCCAAGAACTTAAACTAGACATTCCACAATCTTTTTGTAAATACACTTCGTAAACACTGTTGGGCATGAGTTGAGTAATGGTGTCAGTTGAGTTACTGGTGTGGATAAAGTTTCCTTGGCCAAAATTGAAGCCTTTTAAACCATATTGAATATTCCAGCTAGCACCAGGAACAGCATCCCAGTTTAAAATAACAGAGTCCAGGTTTTGATAAGATATGGAGGTGTTTTGTGCTTTAGTACAGTATATCTCTGCGATTTCTATATTATCAATTGCAAAACCATCAGAAGAATAACCGTAATTATCATATTGAGAAAATTTAACTTGAAATGTAGACGAAAAGTTTTGTCCATTACTGGATAGGATATTGGATATTTGGATGTTTTCCCTTTCACTGATCCATGTGTTTTGTGGTAATACTGACCAATCGTATATTTCAATCCAATTATCTTGATCGCTTCCTCTAATAAATATCCTGTCCTCAATATTAGCTTCATCGGCAACATTATTACAATCAAAAGATAAATAGATTGGAGAGGAGAGGGAGGAAGTGGAAAGGTTTAAGGTAAGTATAAGTTCATTGTGACTAAAGGTTCCAAAACCGTTGACATCAAGTGTTACTCCTCCATTTCCACCATTGTTTACAGGTGAGCCTGTTCCACAGAGGGCTCGTCCATTTGGATGACTGGCATTAAATGTCCAGAGAAAGGTTGGGGTACAGACAAGCGTATCATTATTAGAGAGTGTGTCTGCATAATTTTCAAAATTTTCAACAAAAGGTAGGGGAGTTGGAGATAAAGTATTTGGACATTGACTAAAGCAGAACTGAGCAAATGTTAGGGCTAAAGCACCAATAAAAAAATGTTGCATTGTAAGTAATAAAGTGGTTTATTTATTTAAGCTACTTTCAATAGCCTTTAATCTTTCCTCAAGCTCTTTAATTTTTAAAGCTTGACTCTCAATAATAGCTTGTTGTTCTTTTGTTGAGTTGATTAAAGCATAGGTGAATTTGTTAGTGTCTACATTTAAGATTTCTTGTGTTTGTTTTTTTCCATTATCATCAATATAGTCAACCATAATATGTTTGACCATTTCAGGAGCTATTTCTTCTAGCTCTTGTGCAATAATACCTTGATAGGTTTCATTTTTAATAGACTCATTTTCTCCAAAAACATCCCAAAGGTCCTGGTTGTATTGGAAATTATGGGTTTTAACTTTAAGAATCAAATCTAGTCCTTGATTATAATCGGTGATATTTTTTTTAAAGTTTTTGTCTGAAATAATGGTCCATGTATTTGTTCCAACTTTATTTGCAGATCCATTAACAGATAGGTTTGCTGTAGGGCTTGAAGTCAAAATTCCTATCCTATTTACACCTCCATTTATAGCTAACATGGAATAGTCTATAGTGGGATCAATAGTACTTTTTATTCCAATTCTAAAAATATCTCCTGTGGCCTCAGTACTTCCAAAACCTAGGTGAGCCTGAACTGTTCCTCCATCTTGCTCCATTAGGATATAAGCTTGGTCAGATTCAGTGGTATTATCAGTATCCGCTTCAATTTTGATAACACTAGGTCCTGTCCCCCCAGAAACCTCTAAAAGTTCAGTAGGATTAGTGGTCCCAATACCAACATTACCATTGTCTTCAATAACAAAACGGTCGGTTTGGGTAGACCCATCTAAACCTCCCCAAATACTAAATTGGTTATTATCTCCGCCTAGTGCTACATTATATGCTCTTAATTCCCAATGAACATCAGTTCCACTAGTTTCTGTTATTCTAAATGTAGAAGGGTCGTTTCCACTAGACAGTTCAAAGTCATTAGTGGTGGTGTTGACTCCAATTGAAACCCTTCCCATTGTATACATGTTATCATTTATATCATCTGGGTCAGCTGTAGTACCTACCTCATACCAGTCTTCATCTGCATTGCCGTTATTATCTGTAATATTAACCCATGAAGTCCCATCCCAATAGTAAAAGCCTTCTCCAGTGGTGATATTAGTATTGTATACCAATAAAGAAGTCGCAGGAGTTGTTACAGGAGCAGCAGTATTTAAGTCAATGATGTTTACTCTAGGAATTAACATCCCCTTATCTGTTGCACTAATGTCAAGGATAGAAGAAGCATCTGGATTGGCTCCTGTTGTGTTAACTCCTACATTTTGGGCAAAATTACTTGAAGTTGAAAAAATAAAACCTAGGAGGCTGCATGCTAGATAGTTGTATGTTTTCATCTTGGGTGAATCTATTGTTGTTGGTTAGAAAAACCAAAGGTATGAAAATAAAAACAGATAATTATCTTATTAACTATTTCTTAAGGTCTATAAAAGAAAAAGCCTTGTCTTAGACAAGGCTTTTAAAATATTAAAGATTAAATTCTTTTTTAATCGTATCTACAAAGTTGAGCTCTTCCCATGGGAATAACTTAACATCTAAAGTTGTTTCTTTTCCTTCAGGGCTGGTAAAAGTTTTCGTAACGACTTTAGTCTCTCTTCCCATGTGGCCATAAGCAGCTGTTTCCGAATAAATAGGAGTTCTTAGGTTGAAACGTTCTTCGATGGCATAAGGCCTCATGTCAAAAATTTCTGATAATTTTTGAGCAATTTCTCCGTCCGTTAAATCTACCTTTGATGTACCATATGTTGATACATATAAACCAACAGGTTTAGCAACACCAATAGCATAGGCAACTTGAACTAAAATTTCATCGGCGATACCGGCAGCAACAGCATTCTTAGCGATGTGTCGAGTTGCATAGGCTCCTGATCGGTCTACTTTACTTGGATCTTTACCTGAAAAAGCCCCACCACCGTGAGCTCCTTTACCACCGTATGTGTCAACGATAATTTTTCTTCCAGTCAAACCTGTATCACCATGAGGTCCCCCAATTACGAATATACCAGTAGGGTTAATATGATATTCAATATCATTGTTAAATAGAGCTTGAATATCAGCAGGCAATAAAGCTTTAACTCTTGGAATTAAAATATTGATAATATCAGCTTTGATTTTGTCTAGCATATTGGTCTCAGAATCAAAATCATCATGTTGAGTAGAAACAACAATAGCATCTATCCTAGATGGCTTATTATCATCGTTATATTCTATCGTTACTTGAGCTTTGGCATCAGGTCTTAAATAGGTAATATCTTTGTTCTCTCTTCTTAACTTAGCTAATTCTTTTAAAAGTAGGTGCGAGATTTCTAAAGCTAAAGGCATGTACGTTTCAGTCTCGTTAGTTGCATAACCAAACATCATTCCTTGATCTCCTGCTCCTTGCTCTTCCTTTACAGCTCTTTCAACACCTTGGTTAATATCAGCAGATTGCTCGTGTATAGCTGAGAAAACACCACATGAGTTTCCATCAAACATGTATTCACTTTTCGTATATCCAATTTTGTTGATGACAGCCCTTGCAATTGATTGAACATCTAAGTAAGCTTTTGATTTCACCTCTCCAGCTAATACCACCTGTCCAGTAGTAACTAATGTTTCACATGCGACTTTAGATTCAGGGTCAAAAGCTAAAAAATTATCAATTAAGGCATCTGAAATTTGATCAGCTACTTTATCTGGATGACCTTCAGAAACCGATTCTGATGTAAATAAATAAGACATTATCTAATGTTGTTTAAATAGTTGTTATAAAATGCTTAGAGAAAGTTGAAAGTTGCAAATCTTATCAAGATAATTTTAGCATTTTTTCTTGTGGTTGCAATCAGCCAAATTTTTCCACTAAACTTAAAAATCTTTGCGAAAGTAAAAAAAATAAATTGAAGTATAACTGATTTATTTAGTTAGTTTTTTGAAGATGCTCTCTAGATCTTCTTTTTCTTGTTGCATTTCAAGTATTAAAAGGCCTTTTTCTTGAGCTACTTTTGCAATGTGTTTCCTAAGATCTTCTTTGTTAGAGGTTTCAAAAAACCAAGTGTTATCTTTAAAATGTTTAGCGCTTGTTTTTTTGTCAGTAAAATCTTTTGGTGTGATTTTAGAATCGAAAGTCACTTTAATGAGTTGTTTGTTACTTTCTTTACTTTTTATGGAGTTGATTTGATCATTGGCAACAATATTACCATCGTTAATAATGATGATTCGGTCACAAATGGCTTCAACCTCTTGCATAATATGAGTGGAAAGTAATACCGTTTTATCTTTAGCGAAAGATTTAATCAGTGCTCTGATTTCTACAAGTTGGTTGGGGTCTAGCCCACTTGTTGGTTCATCTAAAATAAGGACTTCAGGATTGTGAAGCATAGCTTGAGCAAGTCCAACTCTTTGACGGTATCCTTTAGATAAAGTTCCTATCTTTTTGTTTTGTTCTTTGTCTAAGCCCACTGCATGTATCATTTCCTTTACACGTTCTTTTGGTGTGTCGATTCTATGAAGCCTTGCTAGAAATAGCAAATACTCCTTAACATACATGTCAGTATACAACGGATTGTGCTCTGGTAAGTACCCTACTTTCTCTTTGACTTCAAGTGGTTTTTTTATGGTGTCTATTCCACAGATCGAAATCGTACCACTATTTTGGGGAATATAAGTTGTAATCATCTTCATGGTTGTCGACTTTCCAGCTCCATTTGGTCCCAGAAAACCAACTATTTCTCCCGATTGGATTTCAAAACTGATGTCGTTAACAGCAGTTTGCTCTCCATATATTTTGGTGACATTTTTTATAGAAATAGACATAAGTAATATACTTTTATTGTATAGTTTTGCAGACAAAGATAAGTTTTTATGGCTAATTTATTTGAGTTGGGCTTTTTTAGGTGAATTTATGGAGTTAAAAAAAGGTGTAGTTGTTCGTTCTACTGGTAGTTGGTATTCTGTTAGAGTAGATAAAGGTGAATTTTATGATGTTAGAATCAAAGGAAAATTCAGAAACAAAGGGATTAAAACAACTAATCCTATTGCCGTAGGAGATGAGGTCGTGTTTGAGTTAAGAGAAAATGGTGATGGGATAATTAATGAAATTCTACCAAGAAATAACTACATCATTAGAAAATCTGTTAATCTTTCTAAACAAGCACATATTATTGCAAGTAATATTGATCAAGCTTTATTATTAGTAACCATTGCCTCGCCATCAACTTCAACAGGTTTTATTGACCGGTTTTTAGTTACTGCCGAAGCTTATCATATACCTGTAACAATAGTTTTTAATAAAATAGACGCCTACTCCCAAAGTGAATTGGCAACGCTAAAAGAATGGAGAGGAGTTTATGAGAAAATAGGGTATAATTGTTTAGAAATCTCAGCAATAAATAAGGATGGGGTAGCTGAAGTTAAAGCGTTAATGAAAGATCAAACGACTTTACTTTCTGGCCATTCTGGTGTAGGAAAATCAACATTAGTAAATGCAATTGATGCTTCTCTAAATTTAAAAACAGCAAGTGTCTCTAATTCTCATAATAAAGGAAAGCATACGACAACATTTGCTGAAATGTTTGAATTAGAAATGGGTGGTTTTTTGATTGATACACCAGGGATTAAAGGGTTCGGTTTAGTAGAGTTTGATAGAGCAGATTTATCGCATTACTTTATTGAATTTAGGGAGTTTTTGCATGATTGTAAATTTAATAATTGTCAACATGTCAATGAACCAAAATGTGCCGTGATTAATGCGGTAAAGAAAGGCGAAATAGCAGCATTTAGATACCAGAATTATTTAATGATGTGGAATGAGGATGAAAATGAGATTTATAGGACTGAAAACTATTAATACCTAATGAAATTATTAATTCAACGTGTCAAAGAGGCATCTGTTAAAGTAGAAGCAGAAGTTGTAGGGAGTATCGATCAAGGTTTGTTAGTTTTTATTGGAATTGAAAAAGGCGACACTCAAAAGGATATTGACTATTTAACAAAAAAAGTTTTAAATCTTCGAATCTTTGAAAATGATAGGGGGCGAATAGACCAATCAATAATAGATGTTGAAGGAGAGTTGTTGTTGATTAGTCAGTTTACCTTGTGTGGAAATGTTAAAAAAGGTAATAGGCCTTCATTTACTGCGTCTGCAGCACCTAATGAGGCAATTGAGCTTTATACAAAATTTATTGCAAAAGTTAAAGCGGAATGTAGTTTGAAAGTCGAAACAGGTGTTTTCGGAGCTGCTATGGAAGTAGCCTTGATTAATGATGGTCCATTTACGTTAAGTCTTGATAGTTAAAGGTGAAAGCTGATAAAAATCAGTTTTTAATTGAACTAAAAAAGACCAAAGAATCTTAATTAATTGTTAATAAATATTCCGTTTTGTAGAAAAGAATAAGAAAAACGCAATGTACAACGATTAAAAAGTGTGTTTTGTCTAAATTATAGCCTGAATTTTATATAAGTCAGTATTAAGGCCTAATTTTGCAAATTGAAATAGGATTGTTTTGTTTTTAAATGAAAAATAAAGCAATTCGTATAAAATTGTAAAATATATTAATATGAACTTGTTAATAAAAGTTAAAGGAAATTACTATTCACTTCTTTCATTGATGCTGTTGTTCTTTGTTTCTACTAGTGTATTAGCAGAGGGAACCAGACAAATGTCTCCAGTTAATAGTGCAAATGGTACAGCTTTGGTTGTTTGGCCATCAAGTACAAGAGGTACTTATTTAAATGCTCCTGTAGATCAGAGGCTTCAATTTACTGTTGATGATCATACTACAGAAAATTTATACTTTGGTTTTCACACTAGGACTTATGATAATTTTAGTTCAGCTGTAGTAACTGATGCTTATTATAGAATATATAATCAAGCAGGAACTCAAGTGGCAGGTCCAACATTAATTCCTACTACAGGTGCGGGATATATCCAAGATTATAATGAAGCTTTTGCTGGTCCAAATATTGGAGGAGCAACACCAGCTGGATATACACCTTTCCTTTTTGATCCAACAACTAATGGAGATTTTTATATAGAAATTTACAGAAGCTCAGATGGAGGAACAACTTCAAATAATTTAGAGATTATGATGCCGTTTTTTGATTTTACGGTTTCAGATCCTTCTAATAATCAGGTTGATGGTCGTGTTTGGTGTAGAAAGTGGAGTTTTGCAACTGTTGACTTAGTCGCTGTAGATGGTGGAGGTAATAATACTTATAATAATGCACTAGGTGGATCTTCTTTGGCTGACTTTTTTGTTTATACACAAGATCAACAAATATTATCAATTGATTTTCAAACAGGTTTTAATCCTTTAGCTTTTGAGATTACCACAAACTTTTATGGGATCTCAAATACAGGAAACTTTACTAATGATAGACGTTCAACCAATAACTTTACAGGTGTTTCACCTACCTTAGCAAATGGATATCAGATATTTCTAAATCAACCTGATTTGAATATTTTTCCTATTTCACCAACGTCTCAACCTGCCATAACGTCTAATATTTTTGGTTGTCCAGGTAACTACTTTATTCCATATGTGATTGCAGAAGCAGGGGATATATCAATCTTTTTAGATTTAAATGGAACTCCTGGGTATCAAGCAGGAACAGCCGATTTAGTTTTAGAAGATTATGGTTTGGCAGCTGGAAATCATCTAATGGCATGGAATGGACTGGATGGTCTAGGTAATGTAGCTCCTGTAAATGTTTCAACAAGTGTAGTTGTTACGATATATAGAGGTAGAACAAATATTCCATTATATGATGCTGAGTTAAATACGAATGGTTTAATTGTAACAGGATTATTTCCTGCAACCAATAATAGACCTCTATATTGGGATGATAGGTTGCTAACTGTTAGTGGAGGAACATGTACAGGTGGAACAAATAATACTGAAGTTGTAATTCCTGGTACATCTGCTCAGGCTGGTATGCTTGATGGAGTCTTAGGACCTTCGCATGCTTGGGATGGAACTGGTTCTGGGAATGTTGTTCCAGCTCCAAACTCTGGTTCAGATGGTAGCGCTACAGTGAATTTACTATGTGATGATTTTGGGAATATTAGAACTATAAATACTTGGTTCTGGGCATTGGATGCATCATCTCCTGTTACAGCAATGATTGTTCCAGATTGTGATGTAGATGGTGATGGAATTGATGATATAACAGATATTGATAATGATAATGATGGTATCCTTGATGTAGATGAGAATATAGATGATCCTTTTGGTGATAACGACGGAGATTTAATATATAACTATTTGGATTTAGATTATCCTGGTTTTGTCGATGTGAACTCAGACGGAATTAACGATAACTTTGATTTAGATTTAGATGGTTTAGTCAACGCTATTGATCATGATTCTGATGGAGATGGATGTTTAGATGTTTTTGAAGCAGGTTATACTGATGTTTCTCCTGCAGATGGAGAAGTGGATGGTACAGGATATAATCCTGATGGAACAGTTGCTGGGTCTGATGGCTATGGTTTGCCATTAGATCAAAATGGAAACTTTGTTTTTGATTATCTAGAAAATATAGATACTGATGGAGATGGGTTTGGAGATAATTGTGATGACGATGATGATAATGATGGTATTGTAGATAATTTAGATAATGCACCTTTAGATCCTTCAAGTTGTATTGATGATGATGGAGATGGATGTGATGATTGTTCACAAACAGCAAGTAATGATTTTGCCCCAGGAGCAAATAATGACATTACTAATGATGGTTTAGATACAGACGGAGATGGAATTTGTAATGTTGGAGATTTAGATGATGATAATGATGGATGTCTTGATGTAAATGATACAGATCCTTTAGTCGCTAATCCATTGAATATTGTTGCAACAGCAACTCCAGGTGCTATTTGTGCTGGAGATCCTGTAAATTTATCAGCAACTGGAGGGGCAACTTATACATGGGATAACGGATTGGGTGCTGGAGCTTCTCATTCAGTTAGCCCAACAACTACAACTACTTATACGGTAACAGGAGATAATGGATTGGGATGTACATCAACAGGTACAGTAACTGTAACAGTAACCCCACTTCCAACTACACCAGTAGCAACAAATAATAGTCCTATCTGTGAAGGGGAAACATTAAATTTAACAGCGAGTACTATAACTGGAGCAACCTATGCATGGACTGGGCCAAGTAGTTTTACTTCAACAAGTCAAAACCCAACTGTAAGTACTAGTGCTACTATTTTAATGTCAGGTACTTATTCCGTAACAGCGACTGTGGCTGGTTGTACAAGTTTGCCTGCTACAACATCTGTAACAGTTAATACTATTCCTGCAGCACCAACTGTATCTAGTAACTCTCCTGTTTGTGCAGTTACAGGTGATATCAATTTAACAGCAAGTACAATTGTTGGAGCAACTTACGCATGGACTGGACCAAATAGCTTTTCATCTACTAGTCAGAATCCTTCAATTACTGGAGCAACAGCATTAAATGCAGGTACATATAATGTAACTGCTACTGTAGCTGGTTGTATTAGCCCTTCTGCTACAACAGCTGTTGTGATTAATAATTGTGGACCAACTGCTAATGATGATGTTGCTACTTCTAACTTATTAGAAGATGGGGCAGATGGTACAATTAATATATTAGGAAATGATACTGATATCGATGGAACACCATCAGCGCCAACAAATGGAGTAGGTCAGTATGTAGTTGATTTGGATCCTAGTACTCCAGGAACACAAACAACGTACACTGATGCAACCGGAACTTGGACCTATAATCCAGCAACTGGTGTTGTAACTTTTGATCCAGCAAACGATTATAACGGAACAGCTACGATTACTTATGAATTATTTGATCCAGAAGGAAATAGTGATCAGGCAGTAATTACTTTCACTGTAGATCCAGTAAATGATGTGCCAAGCCAAGGAAATGAAACTTTAACAGGGGTGCAAGAGGATGCAACAACACCAACCACAAGTGGAGATCTAACAGCAAACAATATAGATCCTGATGGAACGACAACAACTGTTACTACAGTAGTCAGTACAACAGGAGGCGGAACAACTACCATAACAGGAGGTGGAACGACAATAGATTATACACCAGCGCCAAACTTCAATGGAGTAGATACGGTAATTTATACGGTGTGTGATGCAGGGACACCAATGCCTGCTCAATGTGTAAACGATACGTTATTTGTAACCGTAGATCCAGTAAATGATGCACCAAGTCAAGGGAACGAAACCTTAACAGTTAATGAAGATGATCCAGCAACAACAAGTGTTGATTTAACAACAAACAATATAGATCCTGATGGAACGACAACAACTGTTACTACTGTAGTCAGTACAACAGGAGGCGGAACAACTACCATAACAGGAGGTGGAACGACAATAGATTATACACCAGCACCAAACTTCAATGGAGTGGATACGGTAATTTATACGGTATGTGATGCTGGAATACCACTGCCAGCAGCATGTGTTAATGATACGTTATTTGTAACAGTTAACCCTATAAATGATGCACCAAGCCAAGGGAACGAAACCTTAACAGGAGTGCAAGAGGATGCAACAACACCAACCACAAGTGGAGATCTAACAGTAAATAATATAGATCCTGATGGAACGACAACGACTGTTACTACTGTAGTAAGTACAACAGGAGGAGGTACCACTACAATTACAAATGGTGG